>CACDOD010000010.1 GCA_902554335.1 uncultured Pelagibacteraceae bacterium | reverse complement strand
CAGATGCTGCTGGCGCATAAAATGCTGAGCCCTTTTCTAGGAATTTTACTATCTCCGCTCCACCATCCCTGGTTCTTTGATTGATACTTTCTAATCTTTCTTCAGATATTTTTCCTTCTTTAACTAAATCTAATAATGGTTTACCTGAAACTTTTGTAAACCTTGGAAGAGGAACCATGGTATCTCCATGTCCACCCATAACCATCGCCTCTATATCTTTTACAGGAACATTAAGTTCTAAAGATAAAAATAATTTAAATCTAGAGCTATCTAATATACCGGCCATACCAACTACTTTATTCGCTGGTAATCCAGAATATTTTTGTAATGCCATCACCATTACATCTAATGGGTTTGTTATGCAGATTACAAAGGCATCTGGTGAATTTTTTTTTATGCCTTGTGCAACTTGTTTTATTATTTTTAAATTAATTCCTAATAAGTCATCTCTGCTCATTCCAGGTTTTCTAGGCACTCCAGCAGTAATTATGATTACATCAGAATTTTTAATATCCTCATAATTGTCGGTTCCGCTTAATTTGACATTGAAACCATCTACAGATGAAGATTGTGCAATATCCAAAGCTTTTCCTTTTGCTATACCACTCGCTACATCAAACAACACAACTTCTTTAACTAATTCTTTTATTCCGATTAGATGTGCTAAAGTTCCACCTATTTGACCAGCTCCTATTAAAGATATCTTGCTCATTTATTTCCTTGTGTAGATTTACTTCATTGTAGGCATTACAAATTCTGGATTAGATCTAACACCAGAGGGCCATCTTGAAGTTATTGTTTTTAATTTTGTATAAAATCTTACTCCTTCAGGACCATGCATATGCTGATCTCCAAATAATGATCTTTTCCAACCACCAAAGCTATGAAAGGCAACTGGCACAGGTATAGGAATATTTATTCCAACCATGCCAACTTTAATTTTACTTGCAAAAGTTCTACCTACATCTCCATCTCTAGTATAAATACTTGTACCATTTCCAAATTCATGGTCATTTATCAGTTGTGCGGCCTCATCAAAATCCTTAGCTCTGACTACAGATAAAACTGGCCCGAATATTTCTTCTTTGTAAATTCTCATGTCTTTTTTTACATTATCAAACAAACATCCGCCTATATAAAAACCATTTTCATAACCTTGAAGTTTAATATTTCTACCATCGACAACTAAATTAGCACCTTCTTTTACTCCAAGATCAACGTAACCTTTAACTTTTTCCAAATGCTCTTTGGTTACTAACGGACCCATCTCTGAGTTTTTATCCATACCTGGTCCAACTTTTAATGCTTCAACTTTTTTCGCTAATTCATTAACAAGTTTATCTCCAATATTTCCAACTGCTACAGCAACGGATTGTGCCATACACCTTTCACCTGCAGATCCATAAGCTGCACCCATTAAACCATTCACAGCTTGATCCAAATCGCAGTCTGGCATTACAACACAATGGTTTTTAGCTCCACCTAATGCTTGAACTCTTTTTTCATTTTTTGCAGCTGTTTCATAAATGTATTTTGCGATAGGAGTAGATCCTACAAAACTAACCGCTTGAATATCTTTATTTGTCAATATTGCATCTACAACTTCTTTGTCTCCATTTATGACATTTAAAACACCTTCTGGTAAACCAGCTTCTGTAAATAATTCTGCTAATTTAAGTGAGCAGGATGGATCTTTTTCTGAAGGTTTTAATATAAAAGTATTTCCACATGCTATTGCCATTGGAAACATCCACATAGGCACCATGGCTGGAAAATTAAAAGGAGTTATGCCAGCACAAACTCCTAAAGGTTGTCTAATTGACCAACTGTCAATCTCAGTTCCAACATTTTCAGTGAATTCACCTTTTAGCATTTGAGGTATTCCACAGGCAAACTCAACCACTTCTAAACCTCTGGTGAGCGAACCTTTTGCATCATCATAAACTTTACCATGCTCTGAAACAATAAGCCTTGTTAATTCGTCAGAATTTTTTTCAATTAATTCTTTATATTTAAAAATTATTCTTGCTCTTTGAATTGGGGGTTTTGCTGACCAATTTAAGAAAGCTTTTTTCGCATTATCAACAGCCTTATCTAAATCAGATTTGGTTCCCAACAAAACTTCTGACTCTTGATTTCCAGTTGCAGGATTAAATACTTTTCCTTTTCTTTTAGAATCTCCTGAAACAACTTTACCATTAATGTAATGTTGTATTAAATTCATCAGAAATTATTTAAATATATAATTAACTAGTTGCAAGCATTTTTTTAATTGAAGCTATGGCTTTTGCAGGATTTAAACCTTTTGGGCATGCATTAGTACAGTTCATAATTGTATGACATCTATATAGCTTCAATTCATCTGCAACTTTTTTAAGTCTTTCTTTTCTATCCTCATCTCTACTGTCTATTATCCATCTATATGCTTGTAATAATACCGCTGGTCCTAAATATTTTTCTCCATTCCACCAATAACTAGGACATGATGTTGAACAGCATGCACACATTATACATTCATATAAACCGTCTAATTTAGATCTATCTTCTTTAGATTGATGATGCTCAGTATCATCTATTCTTTTTGTTGTTTTTAACCAAGGTTGAACTGACTCATACTGTTTATATAGAGTACTTAAATCTCCAATTAGATCTTTTAAAACTTTTAAATGAGGTAGAGGATAAATATTTATATCCCCATTGATTTCAGAATGGGGTTTTGTGCAAGCCAATCCATTTTTTCCATCCATATTCATTGCACAAGATCCACAAACACCATGAGCACAAGACCTTCTATATGCAAGTGATGGGTCTATCTCGTTTTTTATCTTATTTAATAAATCTAAAACTTTTGAAGGGCAGTTATCCATATCAACTTCATAAGTATCAATCCTGGGATTTTCGCCGGTTGCTGGATCCCATCTGTAAATATTTACTTTTCTAATATTTTTTGATCCAGTTTTATCTTTGTAATAATGTCCTTTTTTAATTTCCGATTTTTTAGGAAGATTAATTTGGACCATTAGTAAACTCTTTCCTGAGGTGGAAAATATTGAACTTCATTAGTTAAAGTTGACTTGTGAACTTCTCTATAAGCTATTTTTGACTTACTCCCATGACACCAAGATAGAGTATGCTTCATAAAATTTTGGTCATCTCTCTTTGGATAATCTTCTCTTGCATGAGCTCCTCTACTTTCTTTTCTACTATATGCGGAGTCCATTGTTGTAATTGCTTGTCTTATTAAATTATCAAACTCTAGCGTTTCGACAAGGTCAGTGTTAAATACTAGTGATTTGTCTTTAACGTTTATCTTATCCATGCCATCAAAAGGTTTTCTAATTTCCTCGACACCTTCTTTTAAAGTTTTATCAGTTCTAAATACTGCACATTTAGATTGCATAGTTTTTTGCATTGCAATTCTTAGATCTGCGGTCCTATTATCGCCATCTCCATATCTTAGTTTATCAAATCTTTCTAAACATTTTTCTGTCTCAGAATTTGGAATAGATTCATGAGGAGTTCCTGGCTTTACTAAATGAGAGGCTCTTTTTGCAGCTGCTCTACCGAATACTACTAAATCTATTAGTGAGTTTGAACCCAACCTATTAGCACCATGTACAGAAACACATGCAGCTTCCCCGATTGCCATTAGTCCTGGTACCGTTTTTTCAGAACCATTAACAGTTAATACTTCTGCTTTATAGTTCGTTGGTATGCCTCCCATATTATAATGGACTGTCGGAACTACAGGAATTGGCTCTTTAGTTACATCAACATTTGCAAACAACTTTGATGACTCTGCAATCCCAGGTAATCTTTCGTCGATCACTTTTGGATCTAAATGATTTAAATGAAGATGAACGTGGTCCTTGTCTTTTCCTACTCCTCTGCCTTCATTTATTTCAATAGCAATAGATCTGCTAACAACATCTCTTGATGCTAAATCTTTTGCTTTTGGAGCATATTTTTCCATAAATCTCTCACCCTTAGAATTTAAAAGGTAACCACCTTCTCCTCTAACTCCTTCTGAAATTAAAGTTCCATGACCATAAATTCCAGTGGGATGAAATTGCACAAATTCCATATCTTGCAAAGGAAGGCCCGCTCTTAACACCATTGCATTTCCATCTCCTGTGCATGTATGTGCTGATGTTGCAGAGTAATAAACCTTACCATATCCTCCTGTAGCAATAATAGTAATATGTGATCTAAAACGATGTATAGTTCCATCATTCAAATTCCAAGCAATTAAGCCCTTGCATTGACCGTCTTTCATTAAAAGATCTAAAGCAAAATACTCAATAAAAAACTCGGTGTTATGTTTCAAAGCCTGACCATAAAGTGTGTGAAGAATCGCATGTCCAGTTCTATCTGCTGCTGCACAAGTTCTCTGAACAGTTCCATTTCCATAATTTTTTGTCATACCACCAAAAGGCCGCTGATAAATTTTTCCATCCTCCGTTCTGCTAAAAGGAACTCCGTATTGTTCTAACTCTAAAACTGCCCTTGGTGCTTCTTTACATAAATATTCTATTGAGTCTTGATCTCCAAGCCAATCAGATCCTTTAACAGTATCATACATATGCCAGCGCCAATCATCTTCGCCCATGTTCCCTAAAGCTGCTGAAATTCCACCTTGTGCAGCTGAAGTATGACTTCTGGTTGGAAAAACTTTTGAAATACAGGCAGTTTTTAATCCAGCCTCACTAAGTCCAACTGCTGCTCTGAGTCCTGAACCTCCAGCTCCCAAAACTACAACATCATACACGTGGTCTATAATTTTATAAGAATTCATATTTTTATAATTTGTAGAGTGTAAGTAGTGTAATTGTTGGAATAATGAAAGATGACAAATAAACCATCATATTAGCAAATTTTCTTGTTTTTTCGCTACCAATATAATCTTCAAATATTTCACTAATGCTTAACGCTGAATGAAAGAAAGTAATTATGATAAATATTGAAAAAATTAAAGCAGATTGTGAACTCGAAAAAAATTCAACTATATTTTCATAATTACTGTCGTAAATAGATACAAAATTGACCAAAAACCATATCATAAAGGGAACCATTATTACTGAACTCAATTTTAATGATAACCATTTTTTTGTAGCGTTTAACATTAAATTAAAAATCCTCTAAGTGAATATATGATTATTGTCATAATTATTGATCCAAGAATTACAAGAATTCCAGTAATCTTGGAAGTTTTTAATTCGAAACCATATCCTAAATCCCAAAACCAATGTCTAATTTCGCTGAGAATTTGGAAAGAATAAGACCAAACAAATCCAATAATGAAAAATTTACCAAAGATTGAATTTAAGAAGTTAAATATACTTTCATAACTCTCATTTCCTAAAAGAAGCATACAAACCCAAAAGCAAATCAATGACAGAGTTAAAATATTAATTACGCCTGTTATTCTGTTAGAGATAGATACTAAAGAAGAAATATGCCAGTTATATATTTGTATATGAGGTGATAATGGATTGTTATTCATTTCTTTGTTTTAATATATGCCTCTGCTATTTCTACGGCGTTTAGAGCCGCACCTCTTAGTAAATTATCAGATACTATCCAAAGATTTATTGCTTTTTCATTTGTATTATCTTTTCTGACTCTTGAGATAAAAGTTTCATCTTTTCCCTCTGCTTCAAGCTGTGTTATATATCCACCATCTTGTGGATCATTAATTACTTTGCATCCCTCTGCAGCATTCAACAACTTTATTACTTTTTCCAAAGTAAATTTTTTTTCAAATTCTATATTAACTGACTCTGCATGTGAAACCAATACTGGTACCCTGACACAGGTTGCAGTTACATTAATATCTTTATCTAAGATTTTTTTAGTTTCATTTATCATTTTCATTTCTTCATTTGTATAACCATTATCCGAAAAAACATCGATATGTGGAATTGCATTAAAAGCAATTTGCTTAGTAAAGTTTATTGATTTAATTTTTTTTTTATCAAGAGCAAGCTTTGTTTGATCAATAAGTTCGTCCATTGAATCTTTGCCTGCACCAGACACTGATTGATAAGTTGAAACAATTATTCTTTTAATTTTAAATACTTCATGTAATGGTTTTAATGCTAGTACCATCTGAATAGTTGAACAGTTGGCATTAGCAATAATATTTTTTTTAATATTTTTTATATTAGCAGCATTTACTTGTGGGACAATTAAAGGGACATCTGGATCCATTCTAAAAAAACTTGAGTTATCAATTACAATTGAATGTTCAGCAGCTTTTTCTGCAAATTTTCCTGCAATTTTACCACCTGCTGAAAAGAAGGTAATATCGCATTTAGAAAAATCAAATTCTTCTAAGCCTGAAATTGTATATTCTTTTTTTTTAAAAAAGATTTTTTTTCCAGCACTTTTTTCTGAAGCCACTAAATATAGGTTATCAAAAGAAAAATTTTTTTTTTCTAAAACATCTAAAATTTTTCTACCAACGTTTCCAGTAGCTCCTACAATACAAATATTCATGGTAATTATGTGATGTTATACTAAATGAATGGTAAATCACAAACTTTTCCATTGCAAATATTCCCATTTATATCAACTTTTACATTTTGAGATGGTGTATAAAAAGGTTTCTTAATCATTGCAATACCAATAACTTTATCAAAATGAGGTGAGAAGCAAGCTGATCTCAGCTCTCCAATTACATCACTATTTTCATTTTTTACATTTAATGACTTTGTCATACTTATTTCATTTGCATCAATAATAAGCCCCATTAACTTCTTTTTAATACCTTCAGATTTTATTGTCTTCAATTTCTCTTTTCCCAAATAGTTTACATCTGAATCTAAGTTTACATATTTATCAAATCCGCATTCAAAGGGATTATCGTAAAGATCGATATCATTTCCATATGATAAAAGTCCACTTTCTATTCTCTCAATAAGATTTGGGCATCCAGGCTTTACATCAAATTCTTTTCCAATTTCAAATAAGTGATCATAAAGTTCTAATCCAGATTTTGTATTTTCAACATAAACCTCATAACCACCTTGCTTGGACCATCCTGACCTAGCAATCAGATGCTTTGTTCCTTTAAAATCAAAATAATCGAAACCAAAAAATTTCAAATTTGTAATTTTTTCTCCAAAAACTTTTTCCATTAAACTGAATGACTTTGGACCCTGAATAGCCATTATATCAACATTTGGTTCAAAGATTTTTACATCAAATTTACTACCTATAGCCAAACCCTTTGCAAATAAAATTACATCGGAGTCTGCAATTGAAATCCACCATCTATCCTCTCTTAGTCTTAAAACAACAGGATCATTTATTATTCCTGCGTTATCGTCTATTATTGGACAATAATAACATCTTCCGTCTTTTGATTTTGATAAATCCCGGCAGGTCATCATTTGAACTAATTTAGCAGAATCTTTACCAGTCACCTCTACTTGTCTTTCTCCTGCAACATCCCAGATCTGAACATTTTTTTTTAAGTGATGATAAGAGTCTTCCAATGATCCAAAGGCTGCTGGTAATAACATATGGTTATATGATGTATAAGCCGTAACACCTTGTTTCTCAATTCTTGAAGTATAGGGAGTGCTTCTCAACCTTCTTGATTTGGCAATAGAAAAGGTTTTCATTTAATTTAATTCCTTAGCAATTTTTCTTAATTCGAATTTTTGAATTTTACCTGTTGATGTTTTTGGTAGTTCTATAAATTCAATTTTTTTGGGTACTTTAAACCCTGCTAAAGTCTCTTTACAAAAATCAATTAATTCTTTTTCTGAAACATCTTTATCTTTTATTTTTTCGATAAAAGCACATGGTACTTCTCCCCATTTTTCATCAGACTTTGCAACTACAGCAGCTATCGAAACTGCAGGGTGTTTGGCTATAGTATTTTCAATTTCAATAGAAGAAATATTTTCTCCACCAGAAATTATTATATCTTTTGATCTATCTTGTATTTTTATATATCCATCAGGATGCATTACCGCTAAATCTCCAGAATGAAACCAACCATTTGCCATTGCTTTTTCAGTTGCCTCTTTATCTTTAAAATAACCTTTCATTACAATATTTCCTCGAATCATTATTTCGCCCATTGTTTTTCCATCACTAGGAACGGGCTTCATAGTCTCTGGATTTATTACCATAGCATCTTCAGTATTTGGGTATCTTACACCTTGTCTTGCTTTAATTTCGTTTTGTTTATCCTCATCGAATGAATTCCATTCATCATTCCATGCACATTGAGTTATATGGCCATATGTTTCTGTTAATCCATATACATGCATAACTTCAAAACCTAATTCTTTCATTTTTTTGAATATTATGCTTGGTGGAGGTGCTCCGGCTGTTAAAACATGAACTTTGTGATTTAATTTTTTTTGATCAGCTTGAGAAGCCCCTGTAATCATATTTAATACTATCGGAGCTCCACCAAAATGAGTAATTTTATGTTTTTCGATTAATTCAAAAATTTTTTTAATATCTATAGATCTTAAACAAATAGTTTTTCCATTCAACATTGGTATGGTCCATGGATAACCCCAACCATTACAATGAAACATTGGTACGACAGTTAAGAAATTTAATCTGTTTGGCATATTCCATGCAACAGCACTTCCAGTAGACATAAGATATGATCCCCTGTGATGGTAAACTACTCCCTTGGGATTTCCTGTAGTACCTGATGTGTAATTCAATGAGATTGCATCCCATTCATCTTTTGGTCTTTTCCAAAAATAACTTTCATCTCCAGTATTTAAAAAACTTTCATATTCGTGCTCACCTATTTTTTTTAATAATTTTTGATCTGCAAAGTCATCTTGAATATCAATAATGATAGGTTTTTTATCAACTGTTGTTAGTGCCTTTTGAATAATAGAATGAAGCTGTCTATCAACAATAAATACTTTTGCCTCACTATGGTTAAGAATATAAGAAACTGTTTTAGCATCTAGTCTTACATTAATTGTGTTTAAAACTGCTCCAGTCATTGGGACAGAATAATGTGCCTCAAAAATTTCAGGTGTATTAAACGCCATAACTGAGACTGTATCACCTTTTCTAATTCCAATTTTTTCCAGAGCGCTTGCAAATTTAATACATCTTTTATATACCTCAGTCCAACTATAGCTTCTTGTTTCGTAAACAAGAGCTTCGTAATTTGGATAAATATCTTTTGCTCTCTCTAAAAAACTTAATGGAGTTAAAGGAACAAAATTTGCGTTATTTTTTTCCAAATTTTTTTCGTAATTATTCATCTAATTAAATTTAAAGTTCATGATATAATCACTTCCAGTTATGGCCGTTTTAAAGTGATTTTCTACCCTAGGTAATACTCTTTTGAAATAAAATTTAGCAGTTTGGACCTTGTCTTCATAAAAAGATTTATTATTTTCATAATCACTATAACAAATTTCTAACACCTTTATCCAAGAATGAGCAATTGAAACAAAACCTAGTGCTTTTAAGTAATCATTACAAGCAGCACTAGCTTCATCTTTTGAATTATTAAGTTTATCTTTAATCCAAGACGTAAAGTTACTTAGCATTTCTAAACTATTATTAAAATCTTCTATAAATGGTTTAATTTTTTCATCAGATTTATTAAAATCATTTTTAATCATATTTAAATATTTATCAATTACATCACCATTTTTATTAACTAATTTTCTAAAAACTAAATCAAGTGCTTGAACAGAATTTGTTCCTTCATAAATTGGTGTAATTCTATTATCTCTGTAAAGTTGCTCAATACCTTGGTCTTTAGTATATCCATATCCTCCAAAAATTTGCATTGCATCACTTGTGATTTCCATTCCTAAATCAGTAAACATTGTCTTAACAACTGGAGTCATCAAAGAAACGTAGTCAGATGCCTCTTTTCTTATAGACTCATCTTTGTGATACAGGCTTACCTCAGTTTGTTGAGACAACCAAAAACATAGTGCTCTCTCGCCTTCAATAATTGATTTCATATTTAGAAGTGATTTTCTAATATCAGCGTGTTCAATTATTGTATCTGCACCATTTATTGATTTGCTATTATTTGATTTGCCTTGTTTTCTCTCTTTGGCATAACTTAAAGAATTTTGGTAAGCTATTTCTGAAATTCCTAATCCCTGAATTCCAACAACAATTCTTTCTAAGTTCATCATAGTAAACATTGAGTTTAAACCCTTATTTTTGGGACCAATCATATATCCAACAGCATCATCAAAATTTAAAACACAAGTCGCTGAACCTTTTATACCCATTTTGCTTTCAATAGACCCCGTTGAAATACCATTTCTTTGCCCCAAAGAACCATCATCGTTTACTTTAAACTTTGGCACTAAGAATAAACTAATACCTTTCGTTCCTTTAGGAGAGTCAGTTGCTCTAGCAATAACAAGATGAATAATATTTTCTGTCAAATCATGATCACCAGATGTAATAAATATTTTTTGACCATTTATTTTGTATGTACCATCACTTTGTTCTTCTGCTCTTGTTTTTAGCAAACCTAAATCAGTTCCACATACCGGTTCAGTCAAACACATAGTTCCACTCCATTTACCTTCTACCATCTTTGGTAAATATTTATTTTTTATTTCCTCTGTAGCGTGGTGATTAATACAATTATATGCTCCAATACTAAGTTCACTATATAGTTTAAATGATAAGCTTGCAGATGATAACATTTCATCAAAAAATGCACTTACTGTTTTTGGCATTCCTTGACCGCCATACTTAGGATCACATGATAAAGATGTCCATCCATCTTCAATAAATTTTGAATATGCCTCTTTATATCCTGGAGGTGTTCTAACAATACCATTTTCTAAAACAGTTGGGTTTTCATCTCCTATTTTAGCAAGTGGTAAAATTATATTCTGATTTATTTTAGCTGCTTCATCTAATATATTTTTTACAAGTTCTGAATTAACTTCTTTATATTTTTCAATCTCATTGTAATTTTTATTATTTCTTAATTTATCGAAAAGAAACATCATATCTTCTACTGGTGCGGTGTAATTTGGCATTTGAGAACCTTAAAATAAATGAATAATTATTGCAATTTTGAAATTATCGCATCACCCATTTGAGATGTGGATACTTCTTTTTTTCCTTTAGAAATAATATCTTTTGTTCTTAAACCATCATTCAATACATTCTGGACCGCTTTCTCAAGAGAATTTGCCTCTTTGTCTAGATCAAGAGAATATCTCAACGCCATTGCAAAACTTAAAATAGTCGCAATAGGATTTGCAACACCTTTTCCTGCTATATCAGGTGCTGACCCATGAATTGGTTCATACATAGCTCTCATCTCCCCCTGTTTATTTTTAGCTCCTAACGAAGCTGATGGTAAAAGCCCTAGTGAACCTGTTAACATTGATGCTTGATCCGACAGCATATCGCCAAATAAATTATCAGTTACTATAACATCAAATTGTTTCGGATTTCTTAAAAGTTGCATCGCACAATTGTCAGCTAACATGTGATCAAGTTTTATATCTGTATATTCTTTATCATGTAAATCTTGAACCTCTTCTCTCCAGAGCAAACCTGCTTCCATTACATTTGATTTTTCACAAGAAGTTACTTTATTTTGTCTTTTTTTTGCTAAATCAAAGGCTACTCTTGCAACTCTTTGTATTTCACTCGATGTATATGTATGAGTGTTAATTCCTTTCCTTTCTCCATTATCAATTGGTTTTATTCCTCTTGGCTCTCCAAAATAAATACCTCCTGTAAGTTCTCTTACTATCATGATATCTAATCCTGAAACTATTTCAGGTTTTAAGGTTGATGCTTCGACCAATTGTTCAAAGCAAATAGCAGGTCTTAAATTTGCAAAAAGTTTTAGCTCTTTTCTTAGTTTTAGTAATGCTCTCTCTGGTTTTTTTGAAAATTCCACATTATCCCATTTAGGACCACCTACAGCACCCAATATTACAGCCTCTGATTCTAATGCTTTATAAAATACTTCATCGGTAATTGGAGTACCATGTTTATCATATGAAACACCACCTGCTAGATCTTCATCAATTTCAAAATCTAAAGATTTATTTTTATTAAACCAAACTATAATTTTTTTTACTTCAGCAACTACTTCAGGCCCAATCCCGTCTCCTGGCAAAAGCAGAAATTTTCTTTTTTTAATTTTAATCATTAAAGATCCAAGGCTTCGAATTTCTTAAATTTTTTTCGAAAGATATTATTTTATCAGTTTTTTCTAAGGATAATGCTATGTCGTCTAAACCTTCTAAAAGACATTTTTTTTTGAATGAATCTATTTCGAAGCTAATTTCATTATTTCCAAATACAATTTTTTGATTATTTAAATCTATTTCAATTTCTTCCTTTCTGTTGGAGTACTCTGAAATTTGTTTAATTTTTTCCTCATCTAATACGATTGGCAATATTCCATTTTTAAAACAATTATTATAAAAAATATCAGCGTAACTCGAGCTAATTACACATGTAATTCCGAAATCTAGCAATGCCCAAGGGGCATGTTCTCTCGAAGAACCACATCCAAAATTTTTACCGGCAATCAAGATTTTTGATTTATTAAAGGGTTCTTTATTTAAAATAAAATCTTTAATGATATTTCCATGATCGTCATATCGCATTTCAAAGAACAAATTTTTACCAAGACCAGTTCTTTTAATTGTTTTTAGAAATTGCTTTGGAATTAACATATCTGTATCAATATTTACAATTGGTAAATATGCTGGGATGCTTTTTAATTTATCAAATTTTTGCATTAGTTTTGATACTTTCTAACATCATCTAAATTTCCAGAAATTGCTGCGGCTGCAGCCATACCGGGACTTACTAGGTGAGTTCTTCCACCTCTGCCTTGCCTTCCCTCAAAATTTCTATTTGATGTTGATGCACATCTTTCTCCAGGCTGAAGTTTATCAGCATTCATTGCTAAACACATTGAGCATCCAGGCTCTCTCCATTCAAAACCTGAATTTATAAATATTTTATCAAGTCCTTCTTGTTCTGCTTGTTGTTTAACCAGTCCTGAACCAGGTACAACCATTGCATTTACATGACCAGCAATTTTTTTATCTTTTAAAATTTTAGCCGCTTCTCTTAAATCTTCAATTCTTCCATTTGTGCAACTACCTATGAAAACCTTGTCTATTTTAATATCTTTAACTTTTGTATCAGGTTTTAAACCCATGTATTTCAAAGATCTTTCAATAGAGTTTTTTTTATCTAAATCTGTTTCGGTTTCTGGATTTGGAATATTTTCATCTATAGTTAGCACATCTTGAGGTGAGGTACCCCAGGTTACCATTGGCTTAATATCTTTTCCATCGAGATTAACCTCTTTATCAAATTTGGCACCTTCGTCCGACTTAAGGGTATTCCAATATTCAATTGCTTTGTTCCAATTTTCCCCTGAAGGAGACATTGGTTTAGATTTTAAGTAATCAAAAACTTTTTGATCTGGTTCAATTAGTCCAGCTCTAGCTCCGCCTTCAATAGTCATATTACAGATAGTCATTCTATTTTCTACACTTAAAGACGAAATTAGATTCCCTGCATATTCAATGACATAACCAGTCCCTCCAGCAGTACCTATTTTTCCGATAATTTGTAAAATTACGTCTTTAGAAGTAACTCCAATTGGTAGGCTGCCATTAACATTTATTCTAAAATTTTTAGATTTCTTTTGAACTAAAGTTTGTGTTGCTAGAACATGTTCAACCTCGGAAGTTCCAATTCCAAAGGCTAATGCTCCAAACGCTCCATGCGTTGCTGTATGACTATCTCCACATACAATTATTGTACCCGGCTGAGTAAAACCTTGTTCAGGACCAATTATATGCACAATACCTTGTCTTTTGTCATTCATTCCAAAAATTTGAATACCAAATTCTTTACAATTAGCGTCTAGTGTATCGACTTGAATTTTTGACTCCTCATCAGAAATTCCTTTTGATCTATCTGTTGTTGGAACATTGTGATCTGCAACAGCTAAGGTAAGACCTGGTTGTCTTACTTTTCTTTTAGAATTTCTTAATCCTTCAAATGCTTGGGGACTTGTAACTTCATGTATTAAATGTCTATCAACAAATAATAATGAGGTTCCATCTTCTTGTTGGTGAACTAGATGTTCATTCCAAATTTTATCGTAAAGTGTTTTAGACATTTAGAAAAAATTATATCTTTTCTTATTTTTTAGACTCTTCTTCTTTCTTAAGCTCAGTTTTATTTTGAGGCTTAGCTTCTTCTTTCTTTACCTCTACTTTTGAAGAATCAGTTTTTAGTTTTGCATCTACTTTTGGAGCCTCTAAAGATTTTGTTTTTTCTTTTTTAATCTCTTCCACAATTGGAGCAGCTAAATTCTCTTCTTTAACCTCTTGAATTTTTGTTTCTAAATCAATTCCAATTTTCTTTTTTATTTTTTCTGAAATCCTTGCAGATTTACCTGTTCTCTCTCTTAAATAATATAGTTTAGCTCTTCTTACTTTTCCTGATCTAATAACTTTAATTGTATCAACAGCTGTACTATAAAGTGCAAATGTTCTTTCAACGCCTTCACCGAAAGAAATTTTTCTAACTGTAAAAGAAGAGTTTATATCTCTATTTTTTTTTGCAATACAAACACCCTCAAAGTATTGAATTCTATCTCTTTTACCTTCTGTTATTTTAACTCCAACTTTAATAATATCTCCAGGAAAGAATTCTGGATGTTTCTTTTGTGCAATAATTTGTTTTACTTTTGAATTATTTATTTCTTCTATATTTTTCATTTTACTAATTTTTTTTGTTATGTTTTTGCCACAAATCTGGTCTTCGGTCGCGTGTTATAGCCTCAGATTGAGATAAACGCCAGTGTTTAATTTTAGCATGATCACCTGATAATAAAACCTCTGGAACCTTATTTTCCTGCCAAATTTGAGGTTTGGTATATTGAGGATATTCTAAAAGTCCATTTTCAAAGCTTTCATCTACTATTGAAGCTTCATTTCCTAATACTCCAGGGATTAATCTTAGCACACTATCAAGAACAATATAGGAAGCGGTTTCTCCACCAGAAATTACATAATCACCAATACTAATCTCTTCAATATTGCGATTATCTAGGACTCTTTGGTCAACACCTTCAAAATGACCACATAAAATATTTAAAGATTTCTCTTTTGAAATTTTTTTTGCAATCTCTTGGTTTAAAAGTCTTCCTCTTGGACTTAAATAATATACTTTCTCTTTAGACTCCAAATTTTTATCTAAGGAACTCGCAACTACATCAGCTCTCATTACCATTCCAGAGCCACCTCCATAAGGCGTGTCATCGACTGTTTTGTGTTTATCTTTTGCAAAGTCTCTTATATTTACAATTTTCAATTCCCAAATTTTTTTTTCAAGTGCATTTCCATAAATACCTTTATCAAAAGGACCAGGAAAAAATTCAGGATAAAGTGTAAATATTTTGACTTTGAGCATTTGTACTACTTTTTATTTAGCTTCTTCCTTTGGAGCTTCTGCTGCTGGTTTAGCTTCTTCCTTTGGAGCTTCTGCTGCTGGTTTAGCTTCTTCCTTTGGAGCTTCTGCTTCTTTATTTCTTTCTTTTTTAGGGATAGCCTTATTTGGATTATTTCCAGACTTTGGCATAGGAATAAAATTATTTTCACCTAAAATTCTAGCAACTCTAGTTGTTGGTTGTGCTCCTTGACTTAACCAATATTTTATTCTTTCACTTTCCAAACCTATTCTTTCTTTTTTTTCTTTTGGAAGTAGAGGATTAAAAAAACCTAATTTTTCTATAAATCTACCGTCTCTTGCAAATCTACTTTCTGCAACAACGATTTTATATACAGGTCTTTTTTTTGTTCCTCCTCTTGATAACCTTAGTTTTAACATATTTTATTCTCCTTTTATTTAAGTTGATTAAAAAGTTCAGGTGGAATTCCTTTATCCGCCATTCCTTTCATATTCCCTTTTGACATCTTCTTCATCATTTCAGACATCATTTTGAATTGTTTTAACAGTTTATTGATAGTGGCAATGTCAGTTCCTGAGCCATTAGCAATTCTTTTTTTTCTAGAGCCATCAATAATTTTGGGATTAGCTCTTTCTTTTTTAGTCATAGATAAAATTACTGCCTCATTTTTAGAAATTATTTTTTCATCAATGCCAGCTTGATCCATTTGAGATTTCATTTTTGAAACACCTGGCAAGAAAGACATTACGCCTTCAATCCCTCCCATTTTTTTCATTTGACGTAGTTGCGATAAATAATCTTCAAGGGTGAATTGTCCTTTTCTTAAATTCTCCTCTGCTTTTCTAACATTTTCTTGATCAAGATCTTCTGTGGCTTTTTCTACTAAAGATACTATATCTCCCATCCCTAATATTCTATTTGCTATACGATCTGGATGGAAAGCTTCCAGATTTTCAATTTTTTCTCCAACCCCTAAAAATTTTATAGGGACTTCTGCAACGTATTTCATGCTTAAAGCTGCACCACCTCTTCCATCACCATCTGATCTAGTTAAAATAATTCCTGTCAAGTTAACTGTATTTTTGAATTCTTTCGCTACATTCGCAGCAACTTGTCCTGTAAGTGAGTCTGCCACTAACATTACTTCTGAAGGATTAATTATGCTCTCAATTTGCTTTATCTCACTCATCATTTGTAAATCTATTTGTGTTCTCCCTGCGGTATCAAATAAAATTACATCACTGCCATTTAGTTTTGCTGCGTTAATTGCTCTTTGGCAAATATCGGTGGGCAATTGTCCTTCAATTACCGGGAGCGTATTGATATTATTTTGTTCTCCAAGAAGTCTTAATTGTTCTTGAGCAGCCGGTCTGTATATATCTAAACTGGCCATCATAACCTTTTTTTTCTTATTTTTTTCTAAATATGTAGCAAGCTTAGCTGTCGAAGTTGTTTTTCCAGATCCTTGGAGACCAACCATCATAACTGTAACGGGTGGAACTGCATTCAGATTAACTTCTGAATTTTTTTCTCCTAGAAAATTTACTAATTCATCATAAACAATTTTTACAACCATCTGTCCTGGAGATGTTGATCTAACTATTTCTTTTCCAAGGGCTTTTGGTTTAACTTTATCTACGAAGTCTTTAGCTACATCCAAAGAAACGTCTGCTTCTAACAAAGCTTGTCTAATTCCTCTCAAACCCTCATCTACTTGGGCTTCATTCAACGAAGGTGCCCTCTTTAAAGAAGAAAATATTTCTTCAAATTTATTTGTTAAGTTTTCAAACATAATTTTACCCAACAGCTATAGCACCAGTGGGCGAACCCTCGCTGACTGGTGTCGATCTCTTTGTTACCAAAGACACCGCAAAATGCTGTATTTGCGGAAATTGCGATAAACTATAATAGAGGTTCAAAATGTCAACAAATAAGATAAACATTAAAATATATGGAATTTAATGCATTTAAAATGGATGGCTTAGGAAATGATTTCGTAATCATTGATCAAAGAGTGAAAGCTGTAAATTTAACTAAAGAAAATATAATAAAAATTTGTAGTAGAGATTTTATTGGCTGTGATCAGTTAATTTATATTAACAAAAATAATGATAATCGAGATAAACTTATTTTCTATAATTCTGATGGAAGTATTTCTGGTGCATGTGGGAACGGTACAAGATGTGTAGCTAAACTTTTATCAAAAGAATATGGAAAAGAAGAAATAAATTTAGAGACATCGTCTGGAAACTTACATTCATTGATACTAAAAGAAAATTTAGTTGAAACTAATATAGGTATACCTTCTATGGAGTGGGATAAAATTCCTTTAATTAAAGAAATGAACACTAAAAACTTAAATATAACTATTAATGATATTAACAAAAAAAAATTTACTGGTGGTATCGCAATTAACGTTGGTAATCCCCATATAATCTTTTTTGTAGAAAATAATAATAATTACGAGATAGAAAATATAGGGCCTGTAATTGAGCAACATGAATATTTTCCAGAAAAATGCAATGTAACTATAGCAACAATTAAAAATGAAAACTTGATTAGTGTTAAAGTTTGGGAACGAGGTGCAGGATTGACAAAGGCTTGTGGGACAGCAGCATGTGCAACCGCTTATGCGGGTTTTATAACAAATAAAGTTTCCAATTATGTTGATATAAAATTTTCTACAGGAATTTTATCGATAAGAATAGGAAATGATAATTCTATTTTTATGAAAGGACCAGTTTCAAGTATAGAGAAGATTAAAATAAAATTATAATGGGTATTTTTGAAAAGTTTAAAATTGGATTTCAAAAGAGTGCTTCAAATTTAACTACCGGATTAAAAGAAATAATTCTTAAAAAAGAGATAGATGATCAAACTCTTAATAAAATAGAAGACTTTTTAATTTCTTCAGACGTAGGTGTGGATGCTGCTAGTGATATAAAAGATATTATATCACAAAAAAAAATTGATCCTTCTAAAGATATAATAGAAGAAGTTAATCATTTATTAAAACAATATATTCTGAGTTTAATGCAACCCTTAGAAAGAAAAGATTTTTTTGATGCTCAACATAAACTAAATATAATTTTAGTATCTGGAGTTAACGGAGTAGGCAAAACAACATCCATAGGTAAAATTGGAAAAAGATTTAGAGAAAATAATAGTAAAGTATTATTTTCTGCCTGTGATACATTTAGAGCGGCAGCTATCGATCAACTAGAGCAGTGGGCAAATAAAATAAATGTAGGAATAGTTAAATCTGAACCTGGTTCAGACCCAGCTTCCGTAGCATTTAAATCTTTAGATGAGGCGAAAAAGAATAATTATAGCCAAGTTATAATCGATACTGCTGGTAGACTTCAGAATAAAAAAAATCTTATGGAGGAGTATAAGAAAATAGCGAAAGTAATTAAAAAGTTTGATGATACTGGGCCACATGAGGTTCTGTTAGTTTTAGATGCTACATCCGGACAAAATGTAATTAATCAAGTCGAAGAATTTAATAAAATTATTCCTTTAACGGGTTTAATAATGACTAAATTAGATGGTACTGCAAAAGGTGGAATTCTTATTGCTACTGCAAAAAAATTTAAAATTCCTATTGTTGCTCTTGGTTTAGGCGAAAAAGAAGATGACTTAGAAATTTTTGACTCAGAGGTTTTTGCAAGTGCTTTTGTTAGAACTAATTGATTAAATTTGTAGATATTAAAGGTTTATAAATTTTACAGTTAAGTGTACTTGATATATCCTTAAAACCACAGTTTTTTGCATAAGAGGAAATAATAAAACTTATTTTTCCCCTCTCTTTAATCTTACTAATTTTCTTAAGCGCAATATCAAATTTTAAATTTTCAAAGAAGTTCTTACTAGCACTTACTAATATTAAAGTATTATTATCTTCCATTAAATAATATGCAAAATCTTCTGGAAAAACTGGATAATCATAATTATTAGATAGTTTTTTGACATAAGATGGAAACCATTCGTAAGTTATCAAAGGTTCGTCTGTTTGTGACTTATGGTTATATATATATAAATCTTGAGGAAAATCAGTTATGTAATTGAAATCCTCGCCTCTTGATAAAACAGCTTTATCTCTCGTCTTAAAGTAAAGCGTGAAATCTTTATTATAAGATTCCATTTTACCTATAAAAAAATAATCATCTTCTAAATTTTCTGAGTCTGACAAAGCAGTATTAAAAATAAAAAAAATAAAAAATATTAAATATTTCATTTCTTTAATTTAAAAATTATAAGTGGAAATGATTTGTTTAAATTGTGTCTAATTTAAGCTTTTAACAAATTGATTGATTGAATTAACTAAATCTTCGTTAAAGTTCATCATATGATCATCATTATCAACAAAGTAATTAAATTTTGGATTATTAGCTTTCTTAAATAAGGTTTCTCCCATTTCAAAAGGAACAATTTCATCTTTCCGGCCATGTAAAATAAGTATTGGAGAAAATACTTTATTAATTTTTTTATCTGTTTCGTACTTATCTTTTAACAATAGTGCTGTTGGCAACCATGCATAATATTTTCTCGAAAGTTTCAACATTGATGTAAATGGGGATTCTAAAATAATTCCAGCAAATTTGTGGTCTTTCGCAAGATCTATTGCAACTGCTGTTCCTAAGGACTCGCCATAAACTATAATATTTTGATCACTAATATTATTTAAATTTAACCAATATTTTGCTGCTCTTGCATCTTTATACAATCCTTGTTCTGTTGGACTTCCTTTATTTCCGCTGAAACCTCTATAAGCAACTATCAAATAATTTAAATCTAACTTTGAAAGATCATTTAATTTATAAATTCTATTTTCTAAACTACCTGCGTTTCCATGAAAAAATAATAATGTTTTAAAATTTTTATCTTTCTCAAAATACCACGAATTAAGTTGATTATCTGAGGGGATTATAATTTGTTCTACTTTATGATTTAATTGATTTTCGTCTAAATAATTATTTTCACTTGGATGATACATTAAAGATCTTTGCTTAAAAAAAATTACGATACAAATAATTATATAAATTAGTAATAAAAATAAAAATGTGTATCCAATTGTCATTTTATCTAGTTTCATTTATTTTTTTTTACTAAGTATATCCCTACGAATACTAATAACGCCCCAATAAAATGGTAATATTCCACTGTTTCTCCAAAAAAAATTATGCCATAAAATGCACCGTAAACTGTAAATAAGTATAGTGTAAAACCTGTTGTTGATGCTCCAAGATGTTTTTGGGTAATTGTATATAAACTAAATGCGATTATTCCAGGAGAAATCGCTGCAAAAACCACCCATATATAAAAATTTAAATCGAAATTTGTTGATTGAAATAAATTTTGTTCAATTAAATAGAAGGGAAATAAGCTTATAGATCCCAATAAAGAGATAATTGTAAATCTAGGAAAAACACTAAGGGTTGATTTCCATCGAAACAAATAAACTGAATAAAGAGCCCATCCTATTGCTGCTCCAAGCATCCATAAATCTCCAGATGTAAATTTAAGATTTAGTAAAAAAGTAATATTTCCTTTAATTATTATTACTATAACACCAATTAAACAAATTATCAGTCCTAATAACATAAAATTATTTATTTTTTCTTTAAAAAAAATATTTGAGATTAATATTATGAATATTGGAGACGATGTATAAATAATACCCATATTTACAATCGTTGTTGTCTCTCCAGCAAGATATGGAAAAACGCTGCAAACGCCACATCCCATAGCTCCTAAAAAAAATAATTTTTTAAATTCTTTTATGATTTTAGGATAATTTTTTTTTAAATAAAAAAAATTAAATGCAAGCAAAATTAAAAAAACTAGAAACCATCTCCAAAATGATAAAGAAATCGGAGGAACATATTCTATACCTCCTCTAGCAACAACTAGATTACTCGCCATAAATATTGGCTGTATAAATAATAAAAAAAATGGAAATAAATTTTTATTTGTATTGTTCAATTTAAATTTGATTTTGATTATTTTTTATCAAAAAAGGCTTCGTAAATCATCATTATGATTGCAGCTCCCATAAGAATATATACTGGAAGCACATCTAAAGTAGTTATTAACATTGATCTAGTCAAAGTTGTTGCTAGCCCAACAAGAAAAAAAATTGCAAATCCTAATCCTATTAACGTTGTAATTTTATTCATTAAATTTTTCACTTTCTTTTTCCAACCAATTTGCAATACCAATGAATCTTAGATCATCATATTTATTACCTATTAATTGAACTCCTAATGGTAGGTTATTTTCTCCTTCTAGTAAAGGTAAAGAAATTGAGGGTGTCCCCATAAATGACCATACAGTACAAAATTCTGGACTTCCAGTACTAGACAAACCTTTATCTGCAACACCAGTACTAGATGGTGAAATTACACCATGATAATCCTCAAATACCTCTTTATAGGACTCATAACTTCTGCTCATAAAATCTCTGGCCTCAGCATAATCTTTAGCGGAATATTTTATTCCTCTTGAAATGGCTGTTTGCATTTCTTTTGATAATTTTTTCTTGTTTTTCTTAAAATAATTATAAAAATTATTTGCCATATCTGTTTCATGAATAATTTGATGATATTTTTTTATGTCTTTAAAGTAAGAAGGTGTATCAAAGACTTCAATATTTTTTTTAAATGATTTAATAAAATACTCTAAAGCATCTCTGGATTTTTTATCTATTTTTTTCCAACTTTCAGTTTTATAAAATATAAATTTTGGTTCATATGTAGGAGTTTTGTTGCACTCTTCCAACATAGTATCTGCTGAATAATGCACTGTTGCTTTATCATAAGAATCCTTTTTAATTAAAACTTTTGCTACTAAAGCTACATCTTCAACTGATTTTCCAAATATACCTACATGATCTAAATTTTCAGATGTCTTAAGAACTCCATTTCTAGAAATTAATCCAAATGATGGCTTGTATCCAACTACACCACAATAAGATGCTGGTCTTATTACTGATCCACCTGTCTGGGAACCTATTGACAAAGGGGCCATGTGTGCAGCTACTACTGCCGCTGAACCGCTGGAAGAACCACCAGGAGTTCTTGAGTAATCGTGTGGATTTTTTGTCTTACTTGGACTGTAATAAGCTAACTCAGAGGTTGCTGTTTTTCCCATAATTATTGCACCTTCAGATTTTAAAAGATCAACTATTTCAGCATCTTGAGAAGCAGACATTCCTTTCCTCAACACAGTTCCACACTCAGTAGGCATATCAAGAGTTCCGATTATGTCTTTTAGTGCAACTGGTATTCCATGTAACAATCCTAGAGGTTTTCCAGATCGCCTATGATTATCTGACTCCTCAGCTTTTTCTAATAGAATTTTTTCATCAAAATGTGCCCAAGCATGTATGTCTTTCTCAAATTTTTTTATTCTTTCAATGTAATTTTTGCAGAGATCAACCGATGTAAGTTGAGCATTTTTAATATTTGCAGAAATTTGTTTTACAGTTAAATTAAAAACATCCATTACTAATTTGCAAATAATGTTTCCGGCAACCAAAGTGCTATGCCAGGAAACATGTACATTAAAAACATTGCGAGAATTACGATACCTAGGAACGGCATTATTCCTCTGAATATATCTAGTAATTCAACATTTCTAGATTGAACACCTTTTAAATAATAAGCTGACATTGCCATTGGAGGGGTCAAAAAAGAAGTTTGTAGGTTTAAAGCTATTAGCATTGCAAAAAAATATGGGTTTACTCCAAAAAATTCTACTAGAGGTAAAAATATTGGTACAAAAATAATTAATATTTCAGTCCATTCAAGTGGCCATCCAAGTAAAAAAATAATTATTTGAGTGATAACTAAGAACTGCCATGGTTGTAAATTCATTGATTTAAAGAAATGTTCAAAAACTTCATGGCCACCTAAATAAGAAAAAACAGCCGCAAATGTCCATGAACCAATGAACAACCACATTATCATTGCAGTTGTTTTCGCTGTTAAAAATACCGACTCTTTAAAATTTTTCCACTTAAGTGTCTTATAGAAATAGGACAGCACAAGTGCACCAAATGCACCTACTGCAGCGGCTTCTGCTGGAGTTGCAATTCCTGCTAAGATTGTACCGAGCACTAAAATGATTAATGAAAACAAAGGTAAGAAAGAAACTAAAACTTCTCTCAATATAACTGCCCTTGGAGGAATTTCCTCTTTTGGTGGTTTAGGAGCAATTGAAGGATTTAACCAAGCTCTAAAGATTGCATATCCAATATACAATCCTGCTAACATTAAACCAGGAAATATAGCTGCAGCAAAGAGTCTTAAAGGTGACAGCTGTGCTATTACAGCATATACAATAAGCATAATACTGGGAGGTATCAATATTCCTAAACATCCTCCTGAACAAATAATTCCTGAGGCAAATTTTTTATCATATCCAGCCTTAATCATAGCAGGCCAAGCTAATAATCCCATAAGTGTAACTACAGCACCTATAATTCCAGTTGCTGTAGAAAATAAAGCACACGTAACTAGAGCAGCAACAGCCATTGATGCAGGAAGTCCATGAGAGGCTAATCTAATTGCAAAAAATAATCTTGCAACAATTCCAGCTCTTTCAACAAGATAACCCATAAACAAAAATAATGGTACGGCAGTAAGTACGGTGTTATCCATTACTGAATAGGTATTATTTATAAATAATCTAAATATCCGATTATCAAATATATTTTCCATTAGTGCGGGATCATAATAAGCGTAATAACCAAAACCAATACCCATCGCCATAAGTGTAAATGCAATTGGAAAACCTAATAGGACTGCAAATAAAAACAGCCCCATCATCATTATTGCTATCTCAGGATTTGTAAGTTCAAATAACATCTTTTTGATCCTCGTCTTGTGAAGTTCTCATTAAAATTTTTTCTGTTTCCTCAGCATCTGCCGAAGCTCTTTTCGGCCAATGACCAGTTTGTATACATATTATAGATCTAAAAACTTCACTTATTCCTTGAATAATTAATAAAATTCCAGCAAGTGGTATCATAGATTTTGCCATGTAAATTTGAATTTGAGCAGGACTGTTCCAGCTAGTCTCTTTTATTTTCCAAGCCTGGGCAGCATAATCCCAACCATAAAAAGCCAAAGCAAGAACACCGGGAAAGAAAAAAACAAAATATAATACTAAATCAATTGAACCTTGAACTTTTACAGGAAAAAGTCTGTAAATTACATCACCTCGCACATGTGCTTCAGTGCTAAGTGTATAAGCGCCTGCCATCATAAAAATTGCTCCGTACATTTGTAAACTAAAATCAAAGTTCCAAAGAGTTGGTGCGTTTAATGCGTAAGCCATAAATACTTCGTAACAAGTACCACCCATTAAAACCACAATACACCAAGAGAACGCTTTTCCCATTGAAGCGCTTAGTGTATCTGCAAATTTTATGAATGATCTCATGAGAAAATCAATATCTACTATAATTAAAAAATATCAACTATTTATAATAAAAAGGGGGGTAAATACCCCCCTCAATATAAATTTATTAACTAAGTTTTAATTAGATTTTTACCTTAGCTAGTGAACCAAACTCATTTTCATATGCAAGTCTGTAGTTAGGCTGATTCATCAGCAAGTACTTCATAACTCTCTTAGCATATGCTTTTTGTGAGTCTACGATCTTCTTAAAGAAAGGATCTTTCTTATTAAAGTCGCCGATCACTTTATCCCAACCTTTTAATTGCTCTGCTAGGATTTCATCTGAAGTTTGGTAAACGTTTACCTTATGCTCATTCATCAATTTAGATAAATCAGCTGAATATCTTACTAACGCCTTAAAGTAGTTGTCAGAGTTAGCAGCATATGCAGCGTTTTTCAAAATTGCTTGATGTGCTGGAGATAAACTATTTAATTTTTTCTTGTTAATAGGAATTTCAAACATCTCTTGAGATTGGTGGAAAGATCCTAAGTGATAATGCTTAGAAACATCCTGCATACCAAACTGAGAGTCTGAAGTCGGGTTGTTAAACTCAGCAGCTTCAATCAATCCAGTTTTCATCGCTGGTTGAATTTCACCACCTGGTAATTGTCTAACTACCATTCCCATTGCAGTAAGAACGTTTGTTGCAAGACCAACTGTTCTATACTTCATTCCTTTAACATCAGAAACTTTTGTTACGTTCTTCTTGAACCATCCAAAAGGCTGAGCTGGCATCGGCATGTGGAAATATCCAACATAGTCATATCCAACTTTTGCTAAAGTTTCTTCGTATAGAGCTCTTCCTCCACCGTATTCCATCCATCCCATTACTTCTTGAGATGACATACCGTATGAAGGACCAGTTCCGAATAATGAAGCTGCCGCGTTTTTACCATACCAATATGCAGTCACCCAGTGACCCATATCTAATACACCTGAACTCACAGCATCACCAATTTCTGATGTTTTAACAACAGCACCAACTGGTTGAAGGTCTATTTTTAAAGTTCCACCTGACATGTCGCTAACCATTTTCGCATAGTCTCCTGCCATTTCGAAAAATATGTTAGCTCCACTAGGCCAAGCAGCTTGCATTTTAAGTGTTACATGTCCATCACCTAATGCAAGGTTAGGCATAGCTACAGCTGCTGTTGCTGCTGCACCAGTTGCTGCTGCTGCCTTAAAGAACTTTCGTCTAGAAGAAATTTTCTTCAAAGACTTTTTGTTTTCTTTAACCATTTTCTCTCCTCTTTTTATTGAAGTTAATTAATTAACTAACTAAGTTAAGCATAAAAAACCCAAATTGTCCCTAGAAAGATTCTAATTCACATGAGCTAAATTTTCCATTTTGGGTATTTTTTACAATTTCAGATTGTAATTTCTATTTTTATTTAAAATTATAAAAAATATATATGAGACCAAGCTTAAAAAAAGGAAAGTCGTAAATGCTATCTTAAATCCTAGTAATTCTGAATAACCCAGTGTCTTTACATAATCAATTAAGAAACCAATTAACCATTGCATAATAAAAGTTCCTGAAAATATTAGTAAATTAAATGAAGTAAGGGCTTTTCCAGCTAAATAACTAGGAAATGATAAACCTACCGCAGGTTGGGTTACAGATAAAAAAATTGAACTTAGTATAAATAAAGTTAGGTATGCTGCGCCAGCCTTGCTGCCAAGTATAATTATAATTAACATTACAATAAAACTGACAGGTAGTCCAAATTTTAGTATTTTTAGTGCGCTAAATCCTTGATCATTAATTTTTGGTAAGAAATATCCCCACACAAAAAACGAAAAGAGCATCGTAATATTTATCCAAAATAAACCGGTTGCACTTTCAATGGGTGTGTAACCAGCTACTCTTATCATCCATGGACCTGCCCATAAAGTTTGGATTGCCATTAGCCCTCCGTAATTAAATAAACCCATTGGTATAACACTTATAAAAAATTTGCTTTTCCAAACATCACTTAGACTTCCTGATTGATCTAAATTTTTTGTTGAATTAATAATCTCATTTTGACTCCAATTTGGTATGAAGATTAACATTAGAAAAATACTTGCTAATATTAATATCGCTATTCCACCAAAAATCCATCGCCATCCAAAACTAGGTAGTAAAAGTTGTACAGGTAATGTTGAGGACACAAATCCTAAAGAGGCAATCATTAACATCCATGAATTTGCTCGTTGTTGCAAATTTTCAGGAAACCATATTCTATAACCTGTTAAAGGTGCCATTAAACATGCACTTACCCCAATTCCAATTAGTATTCTTGAAATAAATAATCCTGAAAAAGTTTGAGATAATGCGAATGAAGTTGTCCCTACAAAAGCAATTAATAAAAATATTGAAATAATTTTTTTGGGTCCAAATTTATCTAACAAATATCCAAGTGGTATTTGCATACAAGCAAAACCAAAAAAATAACCTCCAGCCAGTAAACCCAGGTCTGCAGCTAATAAATTAAATTCTGAAGTTAAAACCGGTGATAGAGTTGCTGTAATAGCCCTTAATAAACAAGATAAAAAATAACCAAATGCAAATACTAAAAATACAGTGATGGCCTGATTTTTTTGGAGAATAAATTTATCCATAATCAGAAATTTAGTGAAATATCTTTATGATCAGCATTACAAGCTGCTACAAACTTGGCTTGTTCTTTAGTTAATTTGGACTGTAATCTTAAACCTATATTGTTTTTAATTATTTGGTTATATTTTTTCAATTTAGGCATCAGATCTATTGCTGCAGTTTTTCTCCATTCTAATTCTTGATCTACAAGGTTGAAGGTATCTTTGCTTATATTATCAATTTCCTCTTTATTTAATTCTTCTGCATCTAATGCTGAATATAAATTATCAAGCTTATTTGCAATTTCCTCAACACCGGAAATTTCTGAGATTTTTTCAAATATATTATCAATTTCTGATAGAGCATCTTCATAAGATTGACTTTCTATGCTGTTTTTTAATTTATTAAATTCTGATTTTACATTTTCTAGTTTTTCTGCATCTTCTATAAAGAGAGATATTTGTAATAATAAGTCATATGCTTCATCTATATTTTTTCTATATCTCTTCGTTTGATTAATTTTTGTTTTATGAATGATTTGAAACTCTTTATTTCTAGATACCCAGTTCTCAGGAACATCTTTAATTATTTCCTCGATTTCTAATTCATAATTTTCTATTTTAAGCTCTATTTTGTTTTTGGAGTCTAATTTATCATCATCTAAATTTCTTATTTCCGCTTTTAATTTTTCAATTCTTTCTTCAATTTTTCTTATTTTTTTTTCTTTCTTCCTAACGCTAAAGTGTAAATCTCTATAATCTTGGGCAAATAAATTATAATCTTTCTCGGTCTTTTGAAGTTTTTCAACTAAAGCAAAAGTACCTAGAGCATACTCTACATGCTCTTCAAAAATATCTAATTTATCAACTGGAAGGTTTGATGGTATTGATTGTTCAAAATCAGTAATTGCTGCTCTAATTTCTTGTTCTTTTTCACTATAAATTGCAAATTTATATTCTTGCAAACAATCTTGAAGTTTTGGATTCATTGGAGGAGGAGCTACATGAGAAGTTAAATAAGTTCTCGCTGGTAGGTAATTTACCAAGCTTGGATAAAAACCCACAATAGCTAAACCAATAAGTTGTAATACAATAAAAGCTACAACACCTTTCCAAATGTTTAGTGTTGTTATGAATTTTGGAGCAACACCTTTTAAATAGAAAAGGGCAAATCCAAATGGTGGTGTTAAAAAGGAAGTTTGTAAATTAACACCTATCATTACCCCTAACCAAATAGCACTGACATTTGCACCAGTTTCGGCTAATAATATTGGTGCAATTATAGGAACTACTACAACCGCAATTTCAATAAAGTCTAGAAAAAATCCCAAAAGAAAAATTACAGTCATAACAACTATGAACTGGGTCCAGAATCCACCTGGTAGATCTTGTAAAAAATCCCTTACTAATTCTTCTCCACCAAAAGCCCTAAAACCAGATGTAAGCATAGCAGCGCCAAGTAAAATTATAAAAACCATCGAAGTTGTAGTACAGGTTTCAATAACAACTTCTTTTAAAACATTATCTACTTTGAAGGTTCTCCAAAAACTCCAGATGATACCCACTAAAAACATTAAAGTGAAAAAACCTGTAATAAATATCGCAGTTAAATCTCTTGTTTCAACCGCTTTGATATTTAAATTAAAATTTTTTGATAATATAAAAATTGGAACTATAGAGATAATGGTTAAAAGTAAGGGGTAATATTCATCTTTTTTTCCTTTATGAAGACGGTAACCTGCCATTATAGTTGCACCGATCGCACCAATTGAACCTGCTTGATTAACAGTTGCAATACCCATTAAAATAGATCCAAGAACTGCAAATATTAATGCTAGTGGTGGAATAATAACCATCACAACCTTGGTCCAAAATTTAAAATCTAACTCACCTTTAAATGGTACCGGTGGGGCTGCTTTTGGATAAATTCTTGCGTATATAAATACATACAACATATAAAGTCCAACTAATACTAATCCTGGCAATAATGCTCCAAGGAACATATCTCCGGCACTTGTAGATCCAACTCTAAATTCACCAGGCATATTGAATTCTCCAGTGACTAATTTATAATCTGCTTGTCTCATTGTATTCGCCACATCAGAGGCGCTAGCTAACTGATCAGCAATAATAATTAAAACAATTGAAGGTGGAATAATTTGCCCAAGTGTTCCCGAGGAACATACAATACCACTTGCGAGACTTCTGTCATATTTATTATTTAACATCGTAGGCAAAGAAATTAATCCCATTGCAATTACAGTCGCTCCAACTATACCTGTTGTTGCTGCAAGCAATGCCCCAACAAAAATTACAGAAATTCCAAGACCACCAGGTATAGGTCCAAAAAGCTGGCCCATAGTAACTAAAAGGTCTTCTGCAATTTTTGATTTTTGCAGCATTATTCCCATAAATATAAATAGTGGAATTGCGATTAAAGTATCTGTCTCTACATCCCAATAATTACTTCTAAAATTTGTTATACCAGCAGTTAGCCACTCTATTGGTCCATCGGTAGCGAAATATGCACTTGTGTCTCCCTCAAACAAATATCCAAAAAAAGCCGCAAGACCTATTGAAATTATAGCTGAACCAGGTAAAGCAAATGCAACTGGAAAGCCAGAAGCGAGAGCCACTATCATGATTAGTACAAGTATTGTTAAGAATAAATGTTCCATAGATTAGTTTTTTAAAAGTTTGTAGCTACTTCCCATGAAATAGCTTGTAAATTGAATTAACATTGATACTGCAAATACCGCTAGATAAACTGCCATTAAATAGAGTAGATATAAACCATTTGATCCTTGTTGAGTAATTTCAAAAGAAATTACAGGTCCGTTTATTATGCTAGCTTTTCCACCCATTCCTAAAAATAAAATAATTAAGCATAAAGGAATTCCTAACAACAGTGATCCAATTGAATTGGTCCAAGCTTTTTTTCTCTCACTAAAACCGGTATAAAGAACATCCACTCTCACATGGCCTTCATGAATTAAAGCATATGCACTTGCAAATAGATAAAGGGCTGAATACCAGAAACGTACTAAATCTCCTTGAAAAGCCTGCTCATATTCGAATATAAATCTTGATAATACAATCGCAAATTCACTTCCAACAACTAAGACACCTAACCAAATAAAACCTACAGACCTTGTAAAATATCCAATTACAAAAGAAATTAATATTAATGGAAAGTGAATAAATGTAATTCTAAAACTAGGAATGATTAATTTAATTTTTATTGCTTCACCAAAAATTGGTTCAACAAGTTTTTCTACAACCATTAATGAAATTAAAAAATCTGCTAAACCCACAATGAAAACTGCCCAAAAAGATGATCTAATAATATAAGCTGTAATGTTTGAAAGATTTTTTGCATCAGTTTCTAAAGTTTGTGTAAAAGATCTAAAAACATAAAACGCTGCCAATAAAATTGAAACAAAGTATAAAAATAATTGTATATAGGCTGAAGTTAATAATCCACCCTCAAGAGGTTTATTTATTTTTTTAAAACCAAAAATTTCATAGTGTGAAAATAATTTTTTTACACCAGGCCAATCAAACCATACTGTTAAGACGTTATTTAATAAAAACACAAATGTGATAGCTAAAATAGAATAACTAAATATTCTAATAAATATTGATAAATTACTTTTTGGAACCATATAAAAGCTTTTATTTAAAAAAGGGCCCTGACCAGGGCCCTTAATTTTATGTATAAATAAATCTTTAGCTAATTCCTAAAGCTCTATTTCTTTGACTAATGTATGGTGAGTCTGACAAGTTTGTCCAAGAACCAATCTCTTTTCTAGCTTTAACAAAAGCTTTATGAGTTCTTGCTGCTAGTTCGCTATGTTGTTGAACTTCATCATAAACCTCGGCAGCACCTTTAGCAAAAGCATCGTAGACTTTGTCGTTAAACTTCTCAAGTTTAACACCATGGTCGTTTATTAATCGAGCCAATGCAGCACCATTTTTAGCGTTGTACTCTGACATTGTAATTTCATCTGCCCAAGCACATGCTGTTTTAATAATTGTTTGGTCTGATTTGCTTAGACTTGTAAACCACGATTTATTTACACCACAAGCTAACATTGATCCAGGTTCGTGCATACCAGGATAATAATAATATTTAGCTGCTTCGTGGAATTTCATAGCTTCATCATTCCAAGGACCAACCCATTCTGTTGCATCAATTGCACCAGAGACAAGGTTTTCATATATTTGTCCACCAGGAAGTGAGATTGGAGAAGCTCCAAGTTTCCCTAGAACTTGTCCACCTAATCCAGGCATACGCATTTTTAAACCTTTAAGGTCGTTAGCTGATCTAATTTTTTTATTAAACCAACCTCCCATTTGTACTCCTGTGTTACCAGCAATGAAACTTTGAGTTCCAAAGTCGTCTGTTAGTTCATCCCAAAGCTCTTGTCCTCCACCATAATGGATCCAAGCATTGATTTCAGAATATGTAAAACCAAACGGGCATGCTGTGAAGTATCCAAAAGCAGGATGTTTTTTAACCCAGTAGTAATCAGCACCGTGGTACATTTGTGAGTTACCAGATGCAACCTCATCAAAAGAGTCAAATGCTTTAACTCTTTCATTTGCCGCATAATAAGTAACTTGTATTCTTCCGTCACTCATATCAGCAATCCTTTTTGCAAGTCTTTGTGCACCAGTTCCAAGACCAGGAAAGTCCCTTGGCCATGTAGCTACCATAGCTGCTTCTACTCTTTCAGCGGCAACAGCTGGAGCAGCTAAAGAAGATGCAGCTACTGCAGCAACACCTGTTGCGGTTGCAGCTTTAAGAAATTTTCGTCTATTATTTTTAGGCGAAATTATTTTCTTTTCCTTCATTTTCCCTCCTCTTACTTAATTAAGTCTAGACATATAATCATAAATCTTGATCAGAGTCTTATAAAAAAATTATTGAATTATTTAGCTTATTGGATAAGTTTATCTTCAGAATATATACAACACTTATCTGCTGGCAGATAAAGTTTAAGATTATCTGATGAGATAGGTATTTCTCTTTCAACTTTTGATTTGATTTCGAAATCTCCAATTTTTCCTGTAATTAGTTTAAAATTACCAAAATCTTCAACTCTAATTACTTTTACATTTACGACATTATCTTTTTGTTCATTTGCTATTTTAATAAACTCAGATCTTATACCTAATTTAACTTTTTTATTTTTGATTTTTGATAAATCTGTTCTTGTATTAATTTCTAAATTATTAAATTTAATTGAATTATTTGATGATACCTCAGAACTAAATAAATTCATGGCTGGCGATCCAATAAAATATCCAACAAAAGTAGTTTTTGGTTTTTCGAATAAATCTTTTGGTAGGCCTACTTGTACAATCTCCCCCTGATCCATAACAATAATATTATCAGCAAATGTCATAGCTTCATTTTGATCATGGGTGACATAAACTAAAGTAGTTTTATATTGTTCATTAATTTCTTTTAAACTTCTTCTAAGTCTAAATTTTAAATCTGGATCAATGACAGTTAAAGGTTCATCCATTAAAACTGCGGCCACATCTTCTCTTACCAGTCCTCTACCAAGAGATATAAGTTGTTTTTGGTCTGCTGTAAGCTTTCTTGCTGGCATATTTAAAAAGGATGAAAGATTAAGTGTTTCTGAAACTGATTGAACCCTCTCCTCTATTTTTTTTTTTGAAAAATCTCTACATTTTAAAGGGAAGGCTAAGTTATCATAAACTGTCATTGTATTATAAATAACTGGAAATTGAAAAACTTGTGCAATATTTCTGCTTTCTGTAATCAAGTCAGTTACATCTTTGTCATCAAATAAAATTTTTCCTCCTGATGGTCTGACTAAGCCTGAAACAATATTTAACATTGTTGTTTTCCCACATCCAGAGGGACCAAGAATTGCATAACGATCACCATTTTTCCAAGTCATTGAAAAAGGATTTAATGCATAAGTTGGATTTTCAACATTTGGATTATAAGTGTGTGAAATATTTGATAAATCTATTTTAGCCATTATTTGATCCGTATGGTGAAGAAATTAAGTTTCCATTATCTCCAAAAACATAAAATTTATTTGAATTAAATTCTATTTTAACTTTTTCATGGATTTTAAAATTCATGACTTCCTCAATAAGCGATATTATTTTAGTGTTGCCTCTTTTTAAATGGAGAAGTGTTTCTGAGCCGCTTATTTCAGCTAATTCAACCTCAAATTCCTCACCTCGTTCACTTAATTTAACTTCTGAAGCTCGAATTCCAAAACTATAATTATCATTTTTCAATTTTGATAAATAATTTGGAAGATCAATATTTATACTTTCGAAATTAACTTTGTCATTTGTCTTTGATCCATTTATAATATTCATTGGTGGGTCATTGGATATTTCTGCAACCTTTAAATTTTTTGGTTTTTCAAATATTTCCTTTGCAGGTCCTGTCTGTAAAACTTTTCCCTCATTTAAAACAATCACCTCTCCATTAAGTTCCATTACTTCCTGAGGATCTGTTGTTGAATAAATTAGTATTGTGTCTTCTGCAAAACCCCCTAAGAAAATTCTTTTAAATTCTTCTCTAAGTTGTTCTCTTAATTTATAATCTAAATTAACCAAAGGCTCGTCTAATAATAAAATTTTTGCTTTTTTTGCTAATGATCTCGCTAAAGCTACTCTTTGTTGTTGACCTCCAGATAATTCTTGTATTTTTCTTTTTTCGAAACCCATCAGACCCACGGTTTTTAAAGCTTCCTCTACATCAATTTTAATTTTTTGCTTATCTAATTTTCTTTGTTTTAATGGAAAAGAAATATTTTCATAAACAGTTAAGTGAGGATAGTTAATAAATTGCTGATAAACCATTGCAACATTTCTTTCCCAAACTGGTATTTTGTTAAATTCTTTATCCTCAAATTTGATTTCACCACTATCAGGATTCAATAATCCAGCAATTGTTTTTAAAAGTGTAGTTTTGCCTGAAAGAGTCCTTCCAAGAATGGTGTACAAATTCCCTTTTTTAAAATTGAAAGAAACATCTTTTAAATGAAACTCATTATCTGGCTTATAAGTTAAACTTTTTGCTACTAAATTCATTATTTTAGAGCTCCAGATAAATTTCCTTTTGATAAATATCTTTCAACAATAAATGCAACAATGATTAGAGGTGCAACCGAAACTAGGGCAGAGGCAGACAAACTCCACCATGGAGTTACTGAAGAATTTAATGCAACTACTTTAACTGGCAACAATTGAACTTCTGTAAAAGTTAAAATAAATGCAAAAAAGAAATCTATCCAACCAAAAATTATACAAAACATTCCAGCTACAATTAATCCAGGAATAGAATTTGGAAGAACTACCTTATAAAATGCTTGATATGGATTACATCCGTCAATTAGTGCTGTTTCATCTAATTCCTTTGGAACCCTATTGAAAAAATCAACCATTATCCAAACTGCAATTGGCATTAGTAAAACTATATAAACAACTACTAAACCAATAAGACTATCTAATAATCCAATCGTGCTCAAAAATATGAAAAAAGGGATCGAAAGAACAATTGGTGGCATTATCCTTTGAGAAATAAAAAAAAATGTTATGTCGTTATTTCTTACAAAACCAGCTTTGAACGTAAATCTTGATAAAGCATAAGCAGCCAATGTTCCGAGAACAATACTTATCACACTTGCAGTGCAAGTTACAAAAATACTATTAAAATAAGGTTCTACTATGTCAACTCCACCCTTTGCTGGAGATTTTATTAAAACTTTCCATCCCTCTAAAGAAGGTTCATAATCAACCCAAGGAATGTAAGTAACTTTACTATTAACAGACTGGAAATCTTTAAATGAAGTCGAGAGTGCCCACAAGAAAGGTGCAACTACAAACATGGTCCAAAAAGTTACAAAAGAATATTTCAAAAAAGTGTATAATTTATACATGTTTATTCCTTGATCATTAATTTAGTTAAAACTTTAGCAATTATTGTTAAGCTAATAATCATTATCACAAGATAAGTAAAAGAAAGTGTAGCTGCATAGCCCATCTGAAACTCTCTCAAGCCCTTTATGTAAATATAAAAACTAGACGTCTCTGTCGCTGTACCTGGTCCACCTGATGTTAGAACAAACACTGTATCCATTATTTTTGAAGCCTCAATTAATCTTATAATTATTGCTCCAATTGATATTGGGGCCATCAAAGGAAAAGTAACAAAGACGAATTTTCTAAATGCACTAGCTCCATCAATTGCAGCTGCCAAAAAAGGCTCTTTGGGCAATGACAGTAATCCTGCGAGTAGTAATAAAAACATAAAAGGTGTCCACTGCCATACCTCAACAATTATTACAGTTATTTTTGCTGTTGCTGGATCACTTAGCCATTTAGGACCAATACCAAAAGTTCCCAATAAGTCATTTACGGGACCTAACGATTCATGAAAAAAAGTTCTCCAAATAACAGTCATTATTACAGGAGTGGTCATCATAGGTATCAAAAACATTACTCTAAAAAATCTTTTAAACTTTATATCTCTCCAAACCATTAAAGCTAAAGAAAATCCAATAATGTATTGAAGAATAACTGTAGTCACTGATAAAAAACTTAATCTAAAAAATGATTCCCAAAATCTAGGGTCATCAGTGAATAATCTTATATAATTTGTTATTCCGATAAAGTTCATTTCTGGTGTGTAGCTATTCCATCCAGAAAAACTTAGTCTAATGGTAAAAATAATTGGAAATATTAAAATTCCAATTAACACAAAAAGTCCTGGAAATAAAAAAACAAACTTGTGTTTAAAATTCATAATTTTTTGGATTTAATATGCTGTGGCCGTTTATAGTTAAACGGCCACAAATAAAGTTATATTTTATAACTTGTTATCTTCCATCGCTACACCAACAGCATAGGCAGCCTTAACATTATCTTTACCTACTCTATTTAGTATTGCTTCCCACTCTTTTGCAACTTCATCTAAAGCTTCTTGAGGAGATAATTGTCCTGCAAGAGCTTTTGAAGTTCCTGTTGCAACAGCACTAGTGAATTCAAAAACACCAGGTACTCTTAATGGAAATACTCTATTTTTACTTTTTTCTTCCATTTCCAATAAAGTGTCAGTGTAAGATTTTGCAATTTCTGGATCCCAACCCATTGTATCGATATAGATATTAGGATCAAAATCAGATTTTTTGAATGGATTAACACCAAATCTACCTATTGCTAGGTCGGCTTGGTGGTTTGCATCATTAGCAAAGAAGCATAAGTAATCAAATGCCATCTCTTTAACTTTACTCTTTTTAGCAACACCAACTGCCCAACCCCATACGATGTAAGGAGCTTGATTGTATTGGTTTTCCCATCTGTTTGTCATTCTATTCCAAACTCTATCAGCACCAGGTAGAGGAGCTGCGGCTACTTTATTTTTAATTGGACTATCATCTTGCATAGCTGCAATCAATGCATCATCCCATGAAAAACTAAAGAGGGTTTGGCCACCACCAAAAGAACCAATTTCATCTCCTAATCCAAAGTTAATTCCTCCTGGAGGAACATATTTTGTAGCTTCAACCCAATCAGTTAAAGCTTCAACAAAACCTGGATTATTAATTAATGGTTTCATTGTATCTAAATCAAAAAAGAAACCACCAGGAGTTCTTGGATTTTTAGAATAAGCAACTGATCTACTAAAAAAAGCTGCATACATTAGGTCATCTTTTTTCATAACTTCTGCAGAACCATATTCTGGCTCTCCATCGCCATCCCAATCCCAGCCATTAAAGTATGAAGCTATTTCTCCATACTCCTTCCATGTTCTTGGAACTCGAAGTTCTTTACCTGTATCTGCTTTATATTTCTTTTGGTATTTAGGATTATCAATTACATCTTTTCTATATTTTAGATAATGCCTGTCACCATCCACTGGGAATTGATACATAACACCATCCCAAGAAGCAACACCGATGTGAGACTTGGTAACGTCTTTCATCTGTCTCATTTCAGTATATTTTTTTGGAACTGGTTCTAGATATCTTTTCCAATCGTTAATGAAATTAGAAAATCCAAAAACGATATCATATGGAGCCTGTCCTGCTTGGAATGGAACCATAGCTTTAGCGTACAAGTCTCCAGCTGGTGTATGAGTTACATCAACTTTTGCACCTGTAAGTTTTGCAAACTGTTCAGCATGTAAAGCTGTTGGCTCACCCATAACTGGAACTGCGTGTGTATTTATTTTAAGTGTTTTACCGGAATAATCTTTTTTTGACATTGACTCGTAAGAACACTCCCCAGGAATATCCCCGGTAGCTTTGATATGTGGAAATTGGTCACTCCACTTATCTGCGTACGCAACTGGGCTAAATACCAACAAAGTTGATATTAGAACGGTTACGTATGTCTTTATTATCTTCATCTTTCCCTCTCCTTTTTATTTATGGAACTAACACTGCACGACCTTTAACCTTGCCATCATTAAGATCATGTAGCGCTTTGTTAGCATCGTCTAATTTATATTCTTGCATGGATAGCTTAACTTTTCCTCTGTCAGCTAACTCCATTAATTCATATAATTCAGACCACGTTCCTACTAAATTTCCAACAATTGTTTTCTCAGAAATAATTAAATCTACTGCTAGTGATTTAATTTCTTCTCCATATCCAACAATATAATAGAACCCACCATTAGAAGTCATTTGAATTCCCATGGCTGTTGAACCTTTTTCACCAACAAAATCTATTACAGCCTCGGAGCCTTTGCCTTTAGTAAGTTCTTTAACTTTTTCAATTTCATTTCCATCAATTAGAACTCCATGGTCTCCACCAAGTTCCATTGCATGTTTTAGAGCTTTCTCAGATTTTTCAACAATTATTATATCAGCTGCGCACATCGCTTTTAAACATTGTATTGCAATATGACCTAATCCACCTGCACCAATAATTGTACAACTTTGACCGGGTAATAAATGTCTTGTAGCTTTTTTTACAACTCTATAAGCAGTTAATCCTGCGTCAGAAAATGGCGCAACATCTTTGGGTGCTAAAACTTTTGGTAATTTAATTAAATTTCTTACACTTGTTTTAAGTAATTCTGAATAACCACCTTCTTTAATACTTAAGCCAGGGAAAGCGCCGGCAGCAGCGTGCATATCATTTCCTCTTCTGCAATCTAGACACGTTCCATCAGTTCCTGAGATTAAAGGATGCAAAATTACAGGATCACCTTTTTTAAATTCCGTTACATCTTTTCCTACATCTTCTATCCATCCAGCATTTTCATGTCCCATTACGCATGGTAGTAGTTTGCCTTCAGGGTCTTGGATATGTTTCCAAACTCCTTCAATAATATGAAGATCTGTCCTGCAAACTCCAGCAGCGCCTATTTTCACAATGACATCTGATGCCTTTTCAATTTTTGGATCAGGCATTTCTTCATTTTTAACCCAAATGCCTTCTTTCATTTCTGGATCGTACTTATGTAAAACCTGTGCTTTCATATTTTCCCTTCTAAATTTTTTTTTAAATTTTAGATTGAATTAAAAAATATGTCTACATGCCAAACTGTGATTTAAAAAAATTATCTTTTTTAATACAACTTCAGATTGATATGTTTTATCTAATGGAATAATGGGATTTTAGTTTACTTTATTTTTACAGTTTCCAGTCTTGAAGAACTCATCAATATTATCTATGGCTAAATTGGCCATTGCTGTTCTTGTTTCTTTTGTTGCACTACCAAGATGTGGAAGAATAAACGCGCTTTTATGTTTTAAATATCCTGAATTTAAATTAGGTTCATTTTTATAAACATCTAATCCAACAGCATAAACTTTTCTTCGATTTAATGCATCTATTAATGCTTCGTCCTCTACAATATCACCTCTTGCTACATTGGTCACAACAGCTCCTTTAGGTAGATATTCAATTGTTTCTTTATTTATCATATCAACTGTTTCTTTTGAGGCTGGACAACAAATTGATAGAACATCTGAAACTGAAAGTAAATCTTTCAAATTATTATGATAAGTTGCACCTTGTTCTTTTTCATCACTTAATTTTGAACGATTATGATAGTGGATAATCATTCCTAAAGATTTTGCAATTTTTGCAATTCTTTGACCTATCCTACCCATTCCAAGAATGCCTAATCTCGTACCAGTTAATTGTTTTCCAATTAAATAATCCGCTGACCATTTCCAATTACTTTCTCTGGCGCTTTCGATACCTTCTGATGCTCTTCTACATGCCCCTAGTATTAATAATATTCCTATTTCAGCTGTTGCGTCGGTAAGCACGTCAGGTGTATTTGTAACTGTAATGCCTCTTCTCTTGGCAGCCTCTAAATCTATATTTCCAAATCCAACCGCAAAATTTGATAGTATTTTCACACTATCAGGTAATTTATTTATTGTTTCAGCATCCATTTTATCTGTCAAAGATGTTAGAATTCCGTCACATCCCTGGCTCATTTCAATTACTTTAGATTGAGAATATAATTCGTCATTATCATTGAAGTTTGCTTCAAAAATTTTTGAAGCTTTTTCTTCGCAAGATTTAAGTAGCCTTCTGGTGATTAAAATTCTTTTCATCGCTAATTTAAATCAAAAATTTTACCTGGGTTCATTATATTATTTGGATCTAAAGTTCTTTTAATTGATTTCATTACTGGAATATTATCGGGATGCTCTTCTAACAAATACTCTTTTTTATGAAGTCCTACACCATGCTCACCGGTTATAGTTCCATTAAGTTCTAGTGCTTTTTTAATTAGGGTATCATTAAATGCTCTTATTTTTTTATACATTTCTTTTTTTGCTGGATCAAAAGGTAAAACTACATGAAAATTTCCATCACCAAGATGACCTACCATTGGAGCTCTTACCCCAAATTTTTTAGCTTGTTCTTCTGCAAAGTTTACACATTCTGTTATTTTTGAAATAGGAACACACACATCTGTTGAATAAACTCTACCATTGTTAATCAAAGCTTTAACAGAATAATATACATCCCATCTTGCTCTCCAAATTTTATTTCTCTCCTCTAAATCCTTAGCCCATTTAAATGAACTGCCCTTATTATCTTTTGATATTTCCTCTACAATTTTAATATTTTCATTGTTAGAGTTCTCAGATCCATGAAATTCGAAAAATAAAGTTGGAACTGCTTCAATATCTTTTAATTTTGAATAGTTAATGCTAATCCCCATTTGATCTTTATTAAGCATTTCTATTCTTGCAATTGGAACACCATATTGAATAATTTGCTGGGCTGTTTGGACTGCATCTTCAAGCGTTGGAAAATGACAAACAGC
>CACDOD010000009.1 GCA_902554335.1 uncultured Pelagibacteraceae bacterium | reverse complement strand
AGATAGATTTGTTGTTGGTCAAAATAAAGCAAAAAGGGCTGTAGCTATTGCTTTACGAAATAGGTGGAGACGACAAGCTATTGATGGTGAAATGAAAGATGAAGTTTTGCCAAAAAATATATTGATGATGGGACCAACAGGAGTTGGTAAAACTGAAATATCAAGAAGATTATCAAAATTAGCAGAGGCTCCTTTCGTAAAAGTTGAGGCAACAAGATTTACTGAAGTTGGATATGTTGGAAGAGATGTTGAACAAATTATAAGAGATTTAATTGAAATTGCTATTGCAATGGAGAGATCAAAAAAAAGAAAAGAAGTTCATGCAAAAGCACAAAAGCTAGCTGAAGAGAGGGTATTAGATGCTTTGGTAGGAAATAATGCAAGCGTTGCAACAAGAGAGAGTTTTAGAAAGAGACTTAGAAGTGGAGATTTAGATGACAACGAAATTGAAATAGCAGTAAGTGAAAATAACCAAATGCCTTCATTTGAAATACCTGGAATGCCAGGAGCTAATATCGGTATGATAAATATTTCAGATGCACTTGGCAAATCGTTAGGAAAAAAACCACAAAAGAAAAAAATGTCAGTTAAGGAGTCTCATGAAATCCTAATTAATGAAGAGTCTGATAAGCTTATCGAAGAAGATAAAATTATAAAATCTGCAAAAAATTCAACTGAAAATAATGGAATTGTTTTCCTTGATGAAATCGATAAGATTTCAGCAAGAACAGATAGAGTTGGTGGCGATGTATCAAGAGAGGGTGTTCAAAGAGATCTTCTCCCGTTAATTGAGGGCACTACTGTAAATACAAAGCATGGTCCAATTAAAACTGATCACATATTATTTATTGCATCAGGTGCATTTCAGCTTGCAAAACCTTCTGATTTATTACCTGAACTTCAAGGAAGATTGCCTATAAGAGTTGAGCTAGATGCATTAAATAGTGATGACTTTAAGAGAATTTTAAAGGAACCAGACAATAGCTTAATTAAACAGTATAAAGCTCTATTAAAAACAGAGAATGTGGAACTTAAGTTTACTGACGACGGAATAGATTTAATAGCCAGTATTGCTAGTGAAGTGAACAATACAATTGAAAATATTGGTGCGAGAAGATTGCATACAATAATAGAAAGAATTTTAGACGAAATAAGTTTCACTGCTTCAGATAAATCTGGAGAAGAGCTAATAGTTGATTCTCAATATATTAAGAAACATATAGGTGAACTTGTAAAAGATACAGATTTATCAAAATTTATTTTATAAAATTTCTTAATCTCGCAAAATTATCCCTGATTTTTTTTCCTATATATTTTCTGATTAAAGACGAAAAGTTGATTTTTTTGTCAAATGCAATTGGTTTTCCTTTTATTAAATCAATTGAATTCTCCCAATAAAGTTGAATGATTAAACTATCCTCAAAGTACTCTTGAAATTTGTTCAATGTTCCTACAGAAATAAATTTTTGAAGCACATCTACTTTTTTAACAAATTCTAACTTTTTATCTACATCGTCAAATCTTAACCACCATTTATGGCCTATATCTTCCTCGTCACATCCTATTGTTAAATTGTCAGCAAGTTTAGTTGGTAACTCAATATATCCAGCATTTGAAATTCTTTCTATTTCTTTTGAAAATTCTTGAATATCATCTACATGTTCTAATACGTGACTCAAAATTACATAATCAAATTCTTTATCCTTAAAAGGTAGTTTTTTATTAGGAGATAGTAATGTAAATTTCAAATTTTTTTCTTTAAATTCATTTGAATAGTCAACTATATCCGCAAAGTGATTTGCCTCTTTCCAATAATTCACATGAGTACATCCTAAATCAAGAATTTTTAAATGACTGTTTTTTTTTAACCATTTTTTTTGATGAGATTTATGTGTTCTTTTAATCGTCATTTTTTTTAAAAAATTTTATATTCAAAATTTTGAGTCTCTTCGTTAACACTTATTTCTAAAGCTCCATTTCTTAAATGGAAATTTCTAGCCATTTCAGTTAATGGCGAAAGAGTAACTAATCTATTTAAATGATTTGATTTTTTTATCATTTTATATACTTCTTTTACAATTAATTTTCCTCCTCCTTTTTTATTTGACCATACAGTATATGCAATTGCTATTTTTCCTACATTTTGATCTCTTGTGGCACTTTGTAAAAAAGCATCTCTGCTGAACAAATCTAATTCATGAACAGTTTTTGGAATTTTGTTTGTAAAAGCAAAACACATTACAGCATGAATTTCGTTTTTATATTTAACACCATAAATTTTTCTCCCATAACTTGTTCTAAATTCAAGATCTAATTCCGGCCTAACAGGGTCCTTTTCTATCTCACAATTGTATAGTTCAATTAATTCTGCACCTTTTACCCAATCAAAAAAGTTCTTAATATTTTTATCAAGCTGTTTTTTACTCTTTATTATTCTATTTTTAAGTTTATGTGGTATTTTTTTTTCAAACATTTTTTTTTTTCAGGATTATATAAAATTTACCTTTTGATGGACTTTCAACAGAATTAAAATCAATTTTCAAAATTTTATTCATTAAATCTTTATTTTCTTTTAAATAATTTGGGACCGAATATTTTAATATACTTAAATCCTTTGATTGGTAGGGGTCCTCTTTATTTTTTGACCTACTTCCCTTGCCAGTTATAATACTAATTCTTGTTACACCTTTTTCAAAAGACAATTCAATAAATTTTTTTATTTTTAGATTTGCATCGTCTAACGAATATCCATGTAAATCTATCGTTTTTTCAATATATGAATTACTTTTATCTTCAGATTTAATATCTTTATTTGGTATTTTATCTTTAGAATTTATAAAATTATCCCAAGCTTTTTTATCTTTATCTGATATTTTTTTATTCAATTAAACTTCGGTTTTTACCAATTGCCAATTAGGATTTTGAGACCTAATATTTCTAGAAAACATCCAGGTATCATTTACACGTTTAATTTTTTGAGGATCTCCAGAAATAATTTTATTTTCTTTGTCTTTTATGCATGTAATTATCTCACTAATGAAATTAACACTTACCTCTAATAAATCATTACTTTGGTTGTGTTCTTTAATCTCAGCAGAATTGATTCCAATAAAAGTTGTCTCGTTTTTAAGCTCTTTAGTAGATCTCTCTTTGATTGCTTCGTTAAATGAATTATATACATCTTTATTTAATAAAGTCTTAATCTCACTTATTTTTCCACTTGCAAAAGACGTAATTATTGTTTCGTAAGCAATTTGTGCTCCTTTTAAAAATTCTTTTTTTGCATCATCATCAAATTCATATACTTCTTTTTTGACTATCGGTTTTTTAAAATCAAAATCATGTGCAAAGCTCGAACCGATGTCTTCCTCATGACCTGTTTTTTTTCCAAGAATGCCTCTCAATCTTAAAAAAATAAAGCCTGCTATCATGGCCAGTAAAATAATATCTATATATTCAAAGCTATAATTCATTGTATTTTATATATAATTATAATATTTACTTAATTGGTCTTTTTCAATGACCTAAATTTTGGAAAATATAGACAAATGAACTCACTTTTACTTGCAATAATATTAATTCCTGCTGTTGAAATTTATTTATTCATAAAAATTGGTGCTGTTATTGGAGCTTTTAAGACTGTAATACTTATATTTTTTACCGCTTTTGTAGGAATTTATTACGCCAGAGCCGAAGGTTTAAACACATTAAATCACGGCCTTAAGAAAATGGTTAAAAATCAAATGCCAGCTTACGAATTAATATCTGGCGCCCTAATAGCTATAGGGGCTATCTTTTTAATTTTACCAGGTTTTGCCACAGATTTTTTTGGTTTTTTAATCATTTTTCCACCTACAAGAAAAATAATTTTTAAATTATTTTCTAACAAAAACAAAAAAGATGATATCAAATCTAAGGATTTTATTGAAGGAGAATACAAAGATTTAGATGAATAAAAACAAAGATGAGAAATTTAAGATTATTCTTGAGTACATAAAAGATCTTTCAATTGAAACTCCTAATGTATCTACTCTTACATATGTAAGAGAAAATTTAACGAATTATATAATGGATATAGATATATCTTCTATCTTAATTAAAAATAAAGCGTTAGAAGTAACAACAAAGTTAATTTTAAATGATAAAAAAGATAGTTTGGAAAAAGCTTTTTTTGAAATAAAATATGCAACGGTAATAACTATAGATGAAAATTTAAACGATAAAAACATTATAGGAAAAATTATTCTTTGTGATTTACAAAAGATTGTTTATCCAAAAATTGAAAAAATATTTTTGGATCTAATTAAAATTGCTGGCTATCCTGAGTTAAAGTTTGAAAAAAAGGTTGATTTTGAAAAGTTATATAATGAGAAAATTAGTTAAAATAATTTTTTTTTATCTCTGATTTTAAAAATTTCTTGTGAATTTCTAAATCCTCGACAGTAGGTTTAATTACCTTCTTATAATATTTATTTTGAATATTCTCTTCATGACTTTTACTAACCGGTTTATCAATCTTTAATTCGAACATTGGCTCTTTCTGATCTAATAAATTTATATAAACCTTGGATAATAATTCACAGTCCATAATGGCATTGTGCTTGTCTCTTTTAGAATTATCGATGTTGTATTTTTTACATAATGCATCTAGGCTTGTTAGTGATCCTGGAAATTTATCTCTTGCGATTTTAAGCGTATCTACAATCTCTAAGTCAATTTTTTTCTTTCCTAGTAAAGACAATTCATTGTTTAAATGAGATAGATCAAATTCTGCGTTGTGAATGACTAATCTTTTTCCCTCTATAAAATTTAAAAAATCATCAACTATTTCCTCAAATTTTTTCTGCTTTGATAAAAAATCATCGGTATAACCATGAATTTTTAGTGCTTGTTCAGAAACTTTTCTTTCTGGATTTAAATATGAATGAAATTTGTTTTTTGTTGGAATAAGATCTTTTAATTCTATACAACCTATTTCTACTATTCTATGACCTTCAACAACTGAAAGGCCTGTGGTTTCCGTATCTAAAACTACTTCAATCATAAATTTTTTTTTTAATAAATTTAATTTGTTTTATAATATTATTTCTATCAGTGGCATTTTCAATTACAAAATTACAAAATTTTTTCTTTTTAATTTTTTTTAACTGTTGAGACTCTAAAATTTTTATAATTTGTTTGTTATATGTTCCTCTTTTTTTCAATCTTTTATTAATTATGTATTTTGGTGTATTAACATAAATTAATATATCAGATTTTAAATATAACTTATTTTCTATAAGAAGCGGAATATCTAGAATAACAAATTTTCTCTTTTTGTGTTTTTTTAGAAATTTTTTTAAACTCAATCTTACATATGGGTGAACGATATTTGACAGAGATTTTATGTTTTTTTGATTTAATATTTTTTTTATTTGCGATTTTTTAATTGGAAAGTGATTTATATTATTTGGAAATTTTTTTTTTAACTGATTAAAGCATTTTCTACTTTTTTTATAAATTTTTATTACTTCTTTGTCAGCATTAAAAATAGGATAACCAAAACAATTTGATACAAATGTTTTACCTGAAGCTATTTCACCAACTATGCAAATTCTAATCATCAATCTAAAAGTTTTAAAATTTCATCATCTATTTCAGCATCTATTTTGGTCCAATGTAAAAAAGCCTTTTTTGCTTGCAATACAAACATCATTTTGCCATTTATTACCGTGTTTCCTCTTTCCTTTGCATCATTCAAAAAATTAGTTTCTTTAGGGTTATAAATAAGGTCATAAAAAACAGTTTTTTTTGAATTTTTATAAATTGAAAAATCTAATTTTAAATTATCATCTTTAGCCAATCCGACGCTTGTTGTATTTACAATTATATCTAAATTTTGAGGTATATCTCCCCAATCTAAAAATTTGGGCTTTGTTTTAAGTTCTTTTAAACCAGTCCTTATTAGATCTTCAGCATTTTTTTTTGTTCTGTTCATAATGTAATTTTCTCCCTGCACATCATTTAATTCTTCTATGGCAAAAATTACTGAGGATGTTACTCCTCCTGCCCCTATTATTAATGATTTGAGTGGTCTGTTTGATCCATCTCTCCAATCTTTTAAATCGAGCAATGTTTGTGTAAAAGCTGGTGCATCAGTATTGTGTCCAATTAATTTTCCATTCTCTTTATAAATAGTATTGACCGACAAGGTTTTTTGGGAAATGTCTGTTAGCTGATCTAAAAAAGGTATTATTTTTTTTTTAAATGGAACAGTTACATTTGCTCCATCTATCTGTTTGTTATTTTTCATCTCGGTTATAAAATTTTTAAGATCATTTTCCTTTAATTTCTTTTTTTCATATTTGCTTTGAATTTTATATTTTTTAAACCAATAGTTATGAATTAGTGGTGAAAGTGAATGATCTATTGGATTTCCAATGACAAAATAGTTACTCATGCTTTCGTAAGTACTCCTTAATTTTGTCAATAGGAAGGCCCATTATAGTATTTTCGTCACCATCAATTTTAGCAAATAACGACCTACCCTTATCCTCTATTTGGTAAACATTATATGCAAACAATTTTTCATCTGATATTTTGGATAAATATTCTTTTAGCTCATTTTCTTTAAATTCTTTCATAGTTAATTCCGCTCTATCTGTGTGATTCCAAATCATCGAACCATTTTTAGCTATCGAAACAGAGCTGATTAAATAATGTTTTCTACCATTAAGCTTTTTTAATATCTCTAGAGCCTCTGCTCTGTCTTTTGGTTTTGAAATAATAGTATTTTGTAAATCAATAACACTGTCAGCCCCAAGAACCATTTGATTTTCGTTTTGCGAACTTACCTTCACAGCTTTTACCTCTGCCAAATTTTTGCTTATAATTTCCGGTGATGCTCCTTCATTAATAAGGCTTTTTTTTATCGGTTCTTCATCAATATTTGAGGTTATCACTTTGCACTTAATGTTGTTTTTTTCTAAAATCTCTCTTCTTACCTTGCTTTTAGAAGCCAATATGATCATTTTTTATTTGAATATATTTCATGGATTTTTATAACTGAGGCCGCAGTTTCTTCAACAGATTTTCTTGTAACGTCAATTATTGGCCATTGATATTTTTGAAATGCTTTTTTTGAAAAATCTAATTCATTTTGAATAGAGTCTAGCTTTACATAATTAGTATTTTCATTCTCTTTAATTGTGTTAAGTCTATTTTTTCTAACATCATATAATCTATTTGCTTCAGCGGTTAAGCCTATAATACATGTAATATTTGGATCTTTCGTAAGTTTGTCTGGTATAGAATTTTCGTTTACTAGCGGAATATTCGACGTCTTGTATCCTCGGTTCGCCAAATATATTGAGGTTGGAGTTTTACTTGTCCTACTTACGCCCAATAGAACTATATCAGACTTCTCTATGTCAGTCATTGAATTACCATCATCATGATTCATTGTAAATTGAATTGCTTCTATTCGTTTGTAATATTCTTCATTGAGCGCGTGTTGGCCACTTGGAATGTTTGTAGCCTCTTGATTAAGTAGTTTTGAAAAATTTAGTATTAAATCTCCAAGAACTCCAAAACAAGGAATATTTTTTTTATTTGCTTCTTGAGATAAAAATTTTGCAAGTTTGTTATCTACTATAGTATATAATATTATTGCACTATTTTTTTTTCTAGCATCTTCAAGGATTTGAAGTAGTTGGTTTTCTGTTCTTGTAAACGAAAAGTGAAATAAGTTATGTTCAAAATTTTCAAATTGAGCTTTAAGAGCCATAAAAATTCTATCAAGAGTTTCGCCAGTGGAGTCGGAAATTAAATATATGTTGTATGTATTTTTCATGTATAAATTTAAGCTAATTAAATAAATTCATTCCTAAATATTAAACTTTTAAAAATGTTATATTTTATAAGCAGTTATTAACACATTTAAACAAGTGAAAAAAATATATTAATATTTGTTATAATTGTTAATTTTAAATAAAAGTTAGTAAATATCCTAATTTGGAGCATTTTTTTTGTTATTAAAAATGTGGAAAAGTGTGTATGAAATTTAATTAAACTATTTCACAGGATAATAATATAAAATAATGAAATATATTATAATTTTATTATGGGAATATTAAAGGAATGTATTAATAAAAAAGTGACAAGTAGTATTCCTATATGGTTTATGAGACAAGCGGGTAGATATTTACCTGAATTTAGAAAAATTAGGTCTGAAAATAGTAATTTTATAGAATTATGTCTCAACCCAACTTTATCAAAAGAAATTACTATTCAACCTTTAAGAAGATTTCAGATTGATGCTGCAATAATTTTCTCAGATATTTTACTTGTCCCATATTCTCTTGGACAGGATGTTGTATTTGAAAAAGGTTTAGGACCCAAACTTGGTAAACTAGATTTTGATAAAATTTCAAATATTAGTGATGATGAAATATTAGAAAAATTAAAACCTATTTATGATTTAATAAAATTAGTTTCTAATGATAAAATAATGAAAAATAAAGATTTAATAGGTTTTATAGGGGCAACATGGACTTTGTTGGTTTACATGTTAAACCGCCAATCACCAAAAAAAATAAATAATGGAATATACACAAATCCAAAAATAGACCAAATAATAGAAAAGATTATTCATTGCCAAAAACTACATATTAAAAATCAAGTTTTAAACGGAGCTAGTATAATTCAAATTTTTGACAGTTGGGCTGGGCTTGCATCAGAAGATCAGTTAGAAAAATATATTTATAGGACCACAAAAGAATTAGTTGAGTATACAAAAAATTTAGGGGTAGAGGTAATTTGTTTTCCTAGAGGAATAAAGTCATACAAAAAATACTGTGACATAGTTAAACCAAGCGCAATTAATATTGATTATGAAGTAGATCCATTTAAAATTGCAAAAGATATAAAGATTCCTGTTCAAGGAGGAATGGATCCAAAATGTTTATTACTAGATAAAGACGAGATGTTAAAAAATGCAAAAAAATATCTAGATGTATTTAAAGATCACAACTATATATTTAATCTTGGACATGGAATGATACCGGAAACCAATCCAGAAAATGTTAAGATCTTAGTTAATTTTGTAAAAGACTTTAGATGAACAAAGATCATCCACAAATTAAGTACGGAAAAACTGGAGTTTTGTTGATTAACTTAGGTACACCAGATTCTACAAATTGGTGGGACATACGAAAATATCTTAAAGAATTTTTATCTGACAATAGAGTAATCGAAGTTAACCCTTTTCTTTGGCAAATAATACTAAATTTATTTATATTAACTTTTAGGCCATCCAAAACAGCAAAAGCCTACAAAGAAATATGGATGAAAGACTTAAATAAATCACCTTTAAGGTTTTATACAGAGATGCAAGCACAAAAAATTAGTCAGAGAATAGCAAACAATAATTTACTTGTTGATTTTGCGATGAGGTATGGAAATCCGAGTATCAAAAGCAAGATCGAGCAAATGCATAACAAGGGCTGTGAAAAACTTATTATTTTTCCTTTATATCCACAGTATGCTTCACCGACAACAGCCACTGTTTGTGACGAGGTTTATAGAGTTTTAATGAAAATGAGATGGCAACCAGCAATACAAATAATACCGCACTATGAGTCCGAACCGCTTTATATTGATGCCCTTGTAAAAAGCATAAATAAGAAAATAAAAGAGATTAATTGGGAACCAGATCTTATCGTAGCATCTTATCATGGGATACCAAAAAAATATTTTGAAAAAGGAGATCCATACCACTGTTACTGTCAAAAAACCACAAGGCTGATCTCTGAAAAGTTCAAACAAGTAAAAATTATAACAACTTTTCAATCACGATTTGGACCTCAAGAATGGCTTCAACCTTATACAGATAAGACACTCGAAACATTGCCTGCAGAGGGTATCAAAAAAATATTAGTTATATCTCCAGGATTTGCATCTGATTGTGTAGAAACCCTAGAAGAAATATCAATACAGGGAAAAGAAAGTTTTGAAAAATCTGGTGGAGAAAAATTTGAATTTATTCCATGTCTTAATGATAACGAAGATCACATTAATCTTCTAGAACATCTTATAAATAAAAATATTACATAATGAATTTATATTTGGTAATAAAATCTCTGCATTTAATAGCCGTTATTTCGTGGATGGCAGGTCTTTTGTATTTGCCAAGAATTTTTGTTTATCATGTTGAGAATTTTGAAAAGAAAGAAACCACCGCTATTTTTGAAACCATGGAAAAACGTCTTTACAATTTCATAATGCGACCAGCAATGCTTTTTTCTTGGATATTTGGAATTATATTAATTTATATTATTGGATTTGAGATTTTATCGAATTTATGGATGCAAATAAAACTAGCATTGGTTATTTTCTTATCAGCATATCATGAGTATTTAGGAAAATGCATAATTAAATTAAAAGAAAGAACAAATACTAAAACAGCTAAATTTTACAGATATATAAACGAGATACCTACAATAACACTTATATTGATTATATTTATCGTTATTATTAAACCTTTATAGGCTTGTAATTTTTAAATTTCACACTATATTAGACTTATCTAAATTAAAATCCCCATGAACATTCAAGAATTAAAAGGAAAAACTTCAGAACAGCTTATTGATGATGCTGAAAAGTTAGGCATTGAAAACGCAAGCACTTTAAGAAGACAAGAAATTCTGTTTGCTATATTAAAAAAACATGCTGAGAAAGGCGAAGAAATTACTGGAGGTGGTGTTCTCCAAATGCTTCAGGATGGTTTTGGTTTTTTAAGAGCGATGGAATCTAACTATCTACCAGGTCCAGACGATATATATGTTAGCCCAAGTCAAATAAGAAGATTTGGTCTTAGGACAGGCGATACAGTAGAAGGACCGGTAAGAGCACCTAAAGATGGTGAAAGATATTTTGCTCTGTTGCAAGTAAGTAAAATTAATTTTGAAGAGCCAGAAAAAGCCAGACATAAGATTGCGTTTGACAATTTAACACCTTTATATCCAAATAATCAGCTAGTGATGGAAACAGAGAAAACAAAAGTTGAAAAAAATCCAGATCTTACTCCAAGACTAATTGACCTTGTTAGCCCCATTGGAAAAGGACAAAGGTCTTTAATCATATCGCCACCAAAAGCTGGGAAAACGATGATTCTACAAAGCATTGCCAATGCAATCACAGCTAATCATCCAGAATGTTATTTAATGGTATTACTAATAGACGAAAGACCAGAGGAAGTTACTGACATGCAAAGGACAGTTGAAGGCGAAGTTATAAGTTCCACATTTGATGAACCAGCACAGAGACACGTGGCTGTTGCAGAGATGGTTATTGAAAAAGCGAAAAGGTTAACAGAACATAAAAAAGACGTTGTTATACTTCTAGACTCAATCACTCGACTTGGAAGAGCTTATAATGCCGTAGTACCAAGCTCAGGCAAGGTTTTGACTGGAGGTGTCGATGCTAATGCGCTTCAAAGACCTAAAAGATTTTTTGGAGCTGCTCGAAATATAGAAGAAGGAGGCTCATTGACTATAATCGCTACAGCATTGATAGATACTGGAAGCAGAATGGATGAAGTAATATTTGAGGAATTTAAAGGTACTGGAAACAGTGAAACGATTCTAGATAGAAAAATTTCTGAAAAAAGAATATTTCCTGCTATCGATATTACAAAATCGGGCACAAGAAGAGAAGAATTGCTATTTGATAAGAATGATCTTCAAAAAATGAATGTATTAAGAAGAATTATCGCCCCAATGGGTTCAATGGATGCAATTGAATTTTTAAATTCTAAACTGAAAAATACCAAAAGTAACACAGAATTTTTTAATTCAATGAATAAACCAAGCTAAATATTATAAATTTCCTAAATATAATTTAGCTCTTTCATTTCTTTTGAAAATCTTTCACTAATTTCGTTGGAGATTTTAGGATCTAAAATATTTTGCCAAGTATTTTTTGGACCAAGATTGAAAAATTTAAATCCTTTTTTTTTATCAACTCTGTGATTATATTCTTCAAACATCCCTTTCTCTTCTAATTTCTGCAAACTTTCAAAAGAATTTGAAACTATTGCTTCCTCAATTTTTCGTTGCTCAATATCTATATTCATTAAATTTGATATAAATTTTGTAACTTTGGGAAAGGTTTCTTGCGGATTATTTAATAAGTCTTCATATCGTATTAATAAATAATTTTTTGATTTATTTTTCCATGATAAGTAATTTGTCTTCCAAGAACTAATAAGAGTAGGAACTATCTCATCATCTTCTGTTCCGGTGGTTTTTTGTGGTCTTTTAATCCACATATTCTCATCAAAAATAAAATTTTTTGCTTTTTCTATGTCTGGTAAAGAATAATGATTTTTTATAGAGGTCACCACGTTTCTTGGATCCCTTACGATATGGATTACACCAAGGGTATTATTGTTATCTGTGAATACATCATTTCCTATTTTACAATTAACATGGTGGGTTTTAAACAACCTTACTTTATTATCTATATTGATAGTTTGTTGAGCTGCGATCCATGATTTTGAAAGCTGATCAACATTTTTATAATCAGATATATATTTCTTAAAATGAGTTAATGCTGGAAATTGCTTAATTTTATTTAAATGCTTGAATTCATTTTTACCGTCCGCGCTATACATTATAGTAGTCAAAAAAGACCTTATCCAAGTATTTCCGCTTTTAGGATATGAGGCTAGCCAAATAATCATAAAAAATTATATACTAAATTATAAATAAAATAACTAATTATGACTATATATGCTTTGTCATCCGGGCCTGGAATTTCTGGTATAGCAGTAACTAGAATATCCGGAAATAAATCTGAACACATTTTAAAATCAATTACAAGTGGCAAATTTCCAAAAGAAAGAGTAGCGACTTTAAAAAAAATTAAAGATCCAGAAACAAGAGATCTGATCGATGAAGGTATAGTTCTCTGGTTCAAAGGACCAAATAGTTATACAGGAGAAGACATGATAGAACTACATACCCATGGGAGCAAGGCTGTAGTAAATAAAATACAAGGTATTTTAGAAAAATTTAATGAATGTAGAATTGCCGAACCTGGTGAGTTTACAAAGTTAGCTTTCCAAAATAAAAAAATTAATTTATTAGAAGCAGAAAGTATTGGTGATTTGATAGCAGCTGAAACAGAAATGCAGAGGCAGCAGGCTTTAAGAATAATGTCAGGCGCCAGTGCAAAAAAGTTCAATTTTTGGAGAGAAGAACTAATTAAAATGCTTGCAGAAATTGAAGCTAAAATAGATTTTCCTGATGAAGACCTACCAACTGATATTTCACAGACTTTACAATTAAATGTTGAAAAAATTAGGAACGAAATAGAAAAGACATTGGACGATGAAAAAATAGGTGAAATAATTAGAGAAGGTTTTAAAGTTGCGATTATTGGACCTCCAAATGTTGGTAAATCTAGTTTGTTGAATTACCTATCCAAGAGAGAAGCAGCGATAGTTTCCGAAAAGGCAGGGACCACAAGAGATATAGTCGAAGTACATTTAGATATTCTTGGTATACCAATTATAATATCTGATACAGCAGGCATTAGGGAGACTAATAATGAAATTGAAACTAGGGGTGTAAAATTAGCCATCAGTAGAGCTGAAGATGCAGATTTAAACATTATCTTATTAGAGCCAAAAAACCTTGATTTTAAAGGGTTTTTTAACACACAAGTAGTCGATAAATCGATAATTGTAATAAATAAATCTGATTTAGGTGTAAATAGTTTAGCTGGTTTAGAAACAAACGTCGAACCAATTATTATTTCAATTAAAGAAAATAAAAATCTAAATATTTTAATTGAGCAAATAAAAAATAAACTTAAAAAACAATTTTTAAAAAATGAAAATGTTTTAATCACCAGATCAAGACATAGGCATCATCTTAATGAGTGTCATAAACATTTGAATAGGTTTTTAGAAAAAAAAAATAATGACGATTACGATAAAGCAGCTGAAGATTTAAGATTATCAATTAGACATATTGGTACAATTGTTGGCAGAGTTGATGTTGAGGAAATATTAGGATCAATTTTTGAGAATTTTTGTATTGGCAAATAAGAGATCTCATAGCTTGTAAAAATATAAATCAGTAATAAATTAAACTTATGAAAAATGAGCTAAAATTTGATGTAGTTGTAATAGGTGGTGGTCATGCCGGTTGTGAAGCAGCGGCCGCTTCAGCAAGACTTGGAGTTAATACCGCTCTTTTTACTCATAAGTTTGAAACTATTGGAGAAATGTCCTGCAATCCTGCAATTGGAGGTTTAGGCAAAGGTCACCTAGTAAGAGAGATTGATGCGCTAGATGGAGTTATGGGGGATGTTGCAGATAAATCAGGAATTCAATTTAGGCTACTAAATAGAAGCAGAGGCCCTGCAGTTAGAGGACCTAGAACTCAAAGTGATAGATCACTATATAAGAAATATATGCAAGAAAAACTTGTAAACTATTGTAATTTAACGATATTTTCAGATCCTGTAACAGAGTTTATTTTTGAAAAAAACACTATAAAAGGATTTATAACTCAGAAAGGAAAAAAAATTACATCTTCCAAGTTAATACTTACTACGGGCACTTTTTTGAATGGCATCATTCATATTGGTGAGACACAGACCCCAGCAGGCAGATTTAATGAGAAGCCAACAACTGGTTTAAGTGAACAACTAAAAAAACTTAAATTTAAAATTGGGAGATTAAAAACTGGAACCCCTCCTAGATTAGATTCGAGGACTATTAATTTTGAAAACCTAGAAGAGCAGTATGCAGATAATGATCCTTATTTTTTTTCTTTCTTAACTAAAAAAAATTTTAATAAACAAATTTCCTGTCGAATGACTTATACTAATGAGGTAGTTCATAAGTTAATCTCGAAGAACCTGAAGAGAAGTGCTATGTACTCTGGTAACATTAAAAGTGTTGGTCCAAGGTATTGTCCTTCAATTGAGGACAAAATTGTTAAATTCTCAGATAAACAAAGGCATCAGATATTTTTGGAGCCAGAAGGTCTAGAGGACCACACAGTTTATCCTAATGGCATATCAACTTCCTTACCAGAGGAAGTACAGCAAGAAATGTGCAGTAAGATCAATGGTTTAGAGAACGTTAAAATTATTAGGGCTGGGTATGCTATCGAATATGATTTTGTTGATCCTAGGGAGCTTTTCTTAACACTTGAGACAAAGAAAATAAAGAATCTTTATATGGCAGGTCAAATTAACGGAACAACCGGTTATGAGGAGGCTGCTGCTCAAGGCCTTATAGCAGGTGCTAATGCTGCTTTATCTATCAAAAATCAAGAACCATTAATATTGCAAAGATCAGAAGCTTATATAGGAGTAATGATAGATGACTTAGTTACTAAAGGAGTAGCTGAACCATATAGAATGTTTACTTCTAGAGCAGAGTATAGATTAAGCTTAAGAGCAGATAATGCAGATTTAAGATTAACAAAAAAGGGTATTGAATTAGGACTTGTAGATGAAAATAGATCCCGGCACTTTAATGATAAGTTCCTAAAACTGAGCAAAATGGATAAAATAATGACCAATTTACACATTAGCCCATCAAAAGCCTCAAAATACGGAATAATTTTATCTAAAGACGGTGTTCTAAGGAATGCAAGTCAAATATTAAGTCAAAAAGGTGTCGATATGCAAAAAATAAGGGAAATATGGCCTGAAATTCCTATGTACTCAAATGAAATCAATGAACAAATAGAAATAAATGCCCATTATAAAGGGTATTTAAATAAGCAAAGAGCTGATATATTAGCATTTAAAAGGGATGAGAACCTGCTAATTCCAGAAAATATTAATTATAGTGATCTAGCAGGGTTATCTAATGAGGTTAAGTCAAAATTTATGGAAATAAGACCAAAAACCCTGGGTCAAGCACTCAGAATTGATGGAATTACACCTGCTGCAGTATATATTTTGTTGTCTCATGTTAAAAGAAAGTCTATTAAGCATATAGCTTGATTGATTCGAATATTTTAAATTATTCCTGTTTAGAACCTCTAAATGTTTCACGTGAAACATTCCCAGATTTGGAGGAGTTTAGACAAATCATAATTAATAAAAACAACATTATCAATCTTATAAGCAAGCGATCGGAGCAAAATTCTAAAGAAAGACATATAATCGATAGCGCGCAAATAATTGATTTAATTGATATAAATAATAAAATTTGCACAGACATTGGTTCAGGATCTGGCCTACCTGGAATCGTTTTAGCTATCATTATGAAACACAAAAATTCTAAAATGAAGTTCAAACTTTATGAAAAGAGTTTTCATAAAAGCAATTTTTTAAAAGATGTATCAAGAAAATTTAACTTAAATGTAGAAGTGCTGCAGAAAGATATATTTGAGGAAAAAAATTTAATTTCAGACCTAATTGTAGCCAGAGCTTTCAAACCACTCCCAGTAATTTTAAACCTCGTACATAATAATTTTAAATTTTTTAAAGAAATTATTTTATTTCTAGGTAAAGATGGAAAGGAAATTTTGCATGATGTTTTTAAAGAATGGGAGTTTGAATACAACGAAAAAACAAGCATAACAAGTTCAGACTCAACAATATTGAAAATTAAAAATTTGAGAAAAAAATGAAAGAAAAAATTATTTCAATAATTAATCAAAAAGGTGGAGTTGGAAAAACAACTACCGTTATCAACCTTGCAGGCGGTCTAAGTTTATTAGGTAAAAAAGTTCTAGTAATTGATTTAGATCCACAAGGCAATGCTACAACTGGATTGGGTTTGTCCAATTTAGAAAATTCTGAAAAGTCTATTTACAGTGTTTTAAATGGAACAAAAAAAATCGCTGACGTTATTGAAAAAACAAAGTTTGAAAATCTTGATTTAATAACTTCTAACGTTGACTTATCAGGTTTAGAGGTAGAAACGGCTGGTGATAATAGAAGAGCCTTTATTTTAAAGGAGCAAATAATGGCGTATTTGAATGATTCTAGAGGTTCTTACAGCCATATATTAATTGATTGCCCTCCATCCCTTAGTCTTTTGACAATAATGTCCCTAGTGGCATCTGACTCACTTTTAGTACCTTTGCAAACAGAATTTTTTGCTCTCGAGGGAGTAACTCAACTTATGAAGACAATTGAAAGAATTAAAAATAATTTAAATACTAATTTGTCTATAAGAGGAATTTTATTAACTATGTATGATAAAAGAAATAAGTTGTCTGGAGAAGTTGAAAAAGAAGCAAGAGAGTATTTTAAAGAAAAAGTATATCAAACAGTCGTTCCAAGAAATGTAAGACTATCAGAGGCCCCATCACATGGAATGCCTGTACTATTTTATGATAAATCCTGTCCAGGTAGTAAGTCATATTTTAGCTTTACCAATGAATTCATAAACCAGGAAAAAATAATGGAGAGTGCTGCATGACAAATACTTTTAAACTAAAAAAAGGTTTGGGTAGAGGATTATCATCATTAATCGGTGATACTTCTCCTGCATCTAAATCAAACAAAATTTCAATAAGTTCACTAATAAGAAACAAATATCAGCCAAGAAAAAGTTTCAATAAAAATCAAATGGAAGAATTAACAAACTCAATCAAAGAAAGAGGAATTATTCAGCCAATAGTTGTCAGAAAACAATTAGACAAATATGAAATTATAGCTGGAGAAAGAAGATGGCAAGCGGCTCAAAATGCTGGTCTTCACGAGGTTCCAGTAGTTGAAGTAGAAGCAGATGATTTAAAATCATTAGAATTTGCAATTGTTGAAAACGTACAGAGAGATGATTTAAATCCAATTGAAGAAGCAAACGGATACAAAAGACTTATTGATGAATTCAATTATGATCAGGACAAAGTTGCTAAATTCATTGGAAAAAGCAGAACCCATGTATCAAATTGTTTAAGGTTATTATCTTTGCCTCAAGAAATTATTAAATTTCTAGAGGAGCAAAAACTTTCCCAAGGTCATGCAAAAGTGCTCGTTGGTCTAGAAAATTCAGTTCAATTAGCAAAAAAAATAATTGAAAAAAAATTATCAGTTAGACAGGCGGAAAATTTAGTTAAAATTTATAAATCTCCAAAAAAATTTAAAGTAATAGCCAATGATAGTAATATTAAAGCATTGGAAAAAAGCCTGCAGGAAAAAACTGGCCTTCAGGCTAAAATTTATCATAAAAAAAATAGCAAAGGTATTTTGTCTTTTGAATATAATAATACCGATCAGCTTGATAGGCTTGTAATGGTTATTAAGGCAAACTATTAGTTTTATTTGAAGTATTAAAAATTAAATCAAAAATAACATTACATGAAAGATCATTATTTTTTTTGAAACTGATCTCCAGTGAATTAAGTTCGTCTAATAAAGTATAAATATTTTCTGTTGTCCAATTGTTCATTTGTGAGGTTACGATCTCTTTATCTTTCCAAAAAATTGGTGGTTTAAACTGATTTATGGTTTCTAGATTATTGCCAATTATTTTTGATAATTTTTTTAACTCCAAAAGTCTTTTGAGTCTTGAAATAAAAGATCTTATTAATATCATTGCATCATTTCTATTAAATGTGTTGCTATTAATTATTTTGAAAACTTTATTTCGATTTTTAGCTAAGCAGGAGTCTATTAATTCAAAATAATTTTCATTTTCATACAAGTTAATTAATTTAAGTATTTGATCCTTATTTACTGTAGTATTTGTAAAAGAAAAGTTCAGAATTTTATCCATTTCATTTTTGAGATGTTTTCTGTCACCCGCACAATTATTTACTATCAAATTAATATTTTCACTGGATATTGAAATTTTATTTTTTTTAAAAAAGTCATTAGCAATTTTATACAAAGATGATGCATTATCATCATAAAAGGGTACACAAACTAAATTTTTTTCCTTTTCAAATAATTGTCTTATTTTAGATTTTTTTTCCAAAATATTAGAATTCAAAATAATTTTTTTGTTACTTAAATTTTTTTCAGTAAGATCTTTTATAATCTCATAGAATTTCGAAGTAATTCTGGACACTATAATTATTTTTTTTTCCTCAAATAAAGATTCATTAAGGCACGTCTCAAAAAAAGAGTTTTTGTCATTCAATATTTGGCCTTCATCATACCTAATCACTTCACCACTATCTTTTCCTAAAAAAATTTCATTTATTATTTCTTCTTTGTAACCATCATTACTACCATAAAATAAAAAGAAATTAGAATTAGATTTTCTTAGATCATTTAAGTTAAATGATTTGATAATCATACTATTATTGATTTGATAAAAAGAAAATTATATTTTTTGAAATTAAATTTGAAAGATCTTTTTTATATTTTCTTTCCATTTCTTTTTCTTTTATTTTTCTATTTTGTACAGCTAAAGACCTATTTTCTTCGAAAATTTTTGATAAAATTATTTTTTCATCTTTCATAATATTTACTTCCACTATAAGTTTAATATTATAATTCTTAGGATCTCCTGATCGATCTTTATTTGCAACAGACTTTTGATAATTTGATGAAATTTCCATATCAATTATTTTCATATCCTCTTTATAGTTTTGATATCTTTTTAAATTAATTGAAATATAATTACTTACTTGTCTATCTCCCTCAAGTGACAATTTATTTATAAAAAATTTTTCTTTATTAACATCTAGCAAAGGAGTATATCCACATCCAATTAAAGAAACTAAAATAAAAATTATAAATATATTTTTTGAACTCTTGATCATTTCATTAAAAAATTAATAAGTCTATTTTTGACATAAAAGTGTTTTGTAATTGTATTATTTTTTAAAAATTTATCAAAAGATTTACTGTTGTGTATTTCCTTTATTAAATCCTTTTCTATTATATCTTTTTTAACCTTGATAATTCCTCTTTTCTTACCATCAAACTGAACAACTATGCTAATGTTTTCCTCAATAAGGAATTTCTCATCAATACTTGGCCAATTGTATTTATTTATTTTAAGTTGTTCCAAGCATTCAGAGGATAAATGGGGAATTATAGGCAGTAAAGACATTAAAAATTTTGAATATTCCTCAACTAAGTTTGAATAATTTTGCTCTTTTTTCACAATCTGATTTAAAAAAGAATGAGCCTCGTAAATATTAGCTATTATGACGTTATAATGAAAATTTGCGAGATTCCTCTCAATTTTATCTAGGTACTGATTTACAAACTTTGAAAGTTCAATTGATTTAGATTTTTTTTCGAGATTAGTTATAGAATTTATTTTCTCGTTCAAGGAATATAACTTCTGTATAAATTTATACGAAGATGTCATTCCTTGATCTGACCATTGTACATCTTTTTCTGGTGGACTATCAGATAAAATAAAAAACCTAACTGCATCTGCACCATAAAGTTCAATTATTTTTTGTGGATCTATGGTGTTTCGTTTTGATTTTGACATAGACTCTGATGATCCAACTTTTATTTTTTTTGATTTATCATTTAATAAGAAATAATTTTTTCCATCTTCAGTTGTTACTTCATCCGGACTGCGCCAGTTATTTGCATCATCTTTATATGTTTCGTGGCAAACCATTCCTTGTGTAAATAGTCCTTTAAATGGTTCTTTAAATTGGAAACTATTATTTTGATATCCAATTGCTCTCATAAAAAATCTTGAGTATAGAAGATGTAAAATTGCATGTTCAACACCACCGATATATTGATCTACGGGCATCCAATAATTTATGGCCTCAATATCAAAGGGTTTTTCAGAGTTTTCTGGTGAGCAGAATCTTAAAAAATACCATGATGAGTCCACAAAAGTATCTAATGTATCTGTTTCTCTATGATAAATTTCCCCATCAATTTCTACTTTCGTCCATTCATCAATATTAGAAAGAGGGTTTCCTTTAGTATTTAAATCAATATTTTCAGGCAACCTTACAGGTAAATTTTCCTCTGCTACAGTTTTATAAGAGCCATTTTCATCGTATAAAATTGGTATAGGACATCCCCAATATCTTTGCCTTGAAACTCCCCAATCTTTTAATCTAAAATTAATTTTTTTGTTTCCTATACTTTTTTCCTCTAAAATTTTGATTGTCTCAATAACTGACTCATTAGGAGCCTTTAGACCATTTAAAAAGTTGGAATTAATAATTTCGCCAGGACCTGCATAAGCTTCTGTTGATACTTTAAAATCACTACTTTCTTCAAAAGGTTTGACAACAGTTTTAATTTCCAGTTTATATTTTTTTGCAAAATCAAAATCTCTTTGATCATGTGCTGGGCAACCAAATACTGCTCCAAATCCATAATCCATAAGAACAAAATTAGCAAAATAAACGGGTACTTTAATATCTTTTGCAAGTGGGTTTATTGCTAAAAGATTTGTTTTAAAGCCAATTTTTTCAGCGTTTGCTATTGATTCCTCAGTAGTACCGGTTCTAGAACATTGATTTTTAAATTCTTGAAAATTTTTGTCACTTTCATAAAGCTTAGATAATGGATGATCTACAGAAAGAGCTAAAAATGAAAAACCAAATAGTGTATCTGGTCTTGTTGTAAAACATTTAATTGATTTAACTTTTTCATCTCCAATAATTTTAAAATCAATCTCACAACCAAAAGACTTACCAATCCAATTCTGCTGCATAATTTTAACTTTATTTGGCCATTCATCAAGTTTATCCAACTCGGTTTGTAAATCATCTGCAAATTTAGATATATTAAAAAACCATTGGCTAAGTTTTTTTCTTTCTACTACTGCTCCTGATCTCCACCCTTTTCCATCTATAACTTGTTCATTTGCCAATACAGTTTGATCTACAGGATCCCAATTTACATAATTCTCTTTTTTATAAACCAATCCCTTATTGAACATTTCAATAAAAAATTTTTGTTGATGTTTATAATATTCCTCTGAGCATGTAGAGATTTCTCTATCCCAATCAATAGAAAGACCTAATTGTTTTAATTGGTCTTTCATAGTTTTTATATTGTTTTCAGTCCAAACTTTTGGGTCTTGATTGTTTTGTTTAGCAGCGTTTTCTGCTGGCATTCCAAATGAGTCCCATCCCATTGGATGAAGTACATTAAAGCCTTTTAACGTTTTATATCTAGAAAGAACGTCACCTATAGTATAATTTCTTACATGTCCCATGTGTATTTTACCTGAGGGATATGGAAACATTTCTAAGCAATAAAATTTTTCTTTATTTTTATCAATTTGAGTTTTGAATGATTTATTATCAGCCCAAAATTTTTGCCACTTAGACTCAATTAATTTGAAATTATATCTTTCCACAATTTTTAATTTTTTTAGTTGTCAGGAGTTGACGTTACATAAGGGTTCTTTTTCTTGTTTTTCTCTATACCTTCTTTCTCATATTTTGCTGCTCTACGTAATATACTTTCTGTTAATTCTACAAGAAGTTTGCCTTCATTTTCATTAATTGCACAATTCATATTTTGATCACATGTTTTTAAAAAAACTTTTATGTCTAATGCGTCTGATCTTATTTCGTTACTTAAAAACCTTATTGATATTTTAATTGCCTCATCGAAAGTTCCACTTTCTGAATACCAATCAGTTATGACAATTCCACCGCTATAATTTGCCGTTGCTAGAGGCATAAAATCAATTGTATCTAAAGTTGCCCTCCATAAAGGGTTAGAACTAGCAAAATCAAATTTCCCAGCTTTGTCTATTCCTCCCATTAATCTAAATCCTCTTCCTTCTTCAATATTTTTCTTAACTCTTTCCTTTGGATCTGTTGGGACATCCCTTGCATCCACTGGCTTATATTTTAAAGCTTCGCAAGATGTTAAGACGGGAAGTAATATTATAGTGCTAATTAAATAAACTATTAATTTTTTGATGGTTTTCATTGATATTTGATACTATTTATCATCAATTTAAAACTTACCAAAAGATTAATATATTAATATCAAATCCCAGCCTATATAGTGAAAAAAAATGATGTATTTATGCAACAGTTATATAAAAATTAACTATTTTATTATGAAAATTGCGGCTAATTTGAATTTTTTTGCTAATAATCGGTCTAATTATAATTAATTATAATAATTAAAGGAGAAACAATGAACAAACTAAACAAACTAGGTTTGACAGCGCTTGCTGGTGCATTAGCAGCAACTTCTGCTCAAGCTGTTGAGATGTCTGTTTCAGGTAGTATGTCTGTTAACTTCGCAACTGCGGACACAACGGAAACTACTGGAAATAAGGTATCTATGGGTGACAGTTTAACTTTCTCTGGTTCAGGTGAAACTGATCAGGGTTGGACTGTAACTTCTTCAATCGAAGTTGACGGTGGAACTTACGATGACAGATCTGTTACTGTTGATATGGGTGACAGTGGAACAATTCATGTTCAAGACTCTGGAGCACAAGGTACAGGTGCTGACTTAGTTGGAGCTGCTTATGGTTCTGCAGGTTATTCACTAGTATCAGCTTCTACAACTGGAAAACACGTAATTGACGGATTAGATTCAGGTGCAGGAACAGTTAACTTAGGTTATACTACTACTGTAGCTGGTGTATCTGTTGGATTAGGTTACACTCCAGGTGGTACAGGTGGTAAAGGTTCATCAACAGCTGTTAGCTTGAAATATGCTGACCTAATTGATGGATTAACTTTAGCAGCGGGTATGTCAGACAGAAATACTTCAGCAGCTAATGGTACTGACGAATTAAGTTTATCAGCTAGTTACGTAGTTGGTGGAGCAACAATTGGTTACACTGACTATTCATCAGATGATGATACAGCTTCAGGAACTGACTATGACTCAAGACACTACGGTGTTTCATTTGCAGTTAATGATGACTTAACAATATCATACGACAAATCAATATCTGATAAGTCAGACGCAGCAGTTGATGAAGAAATTAACTCAATTCAAGCTTCTTACACAATGGGATCTATGACAATTAAAGGTCACATTTCTAAAGCTGACAATGAGCAATTCTCATCAGGAGCTGAGGACGAAGCAAAAGCTATAGACGTTTCTTGGTCGTTCTAATTTAAAGATAATTCTTTAAAGTTATTTAAGGGCCCCGATTATTCGGGGCCTTTTTTTTTAAAAAAGTTTATTCCCGCAAAACCAGAAAATTTTGTTAAATATAGTAATTTAATATTTGTTTTATTAATTCCTCCAAGAGCAATTTTTTTGTAAGATTTATCGTCACATAATGCTCTACTTTTATGAATGTATAGTGCTGGTCTGCCCTTAAATTTAAAGATTGGAGAAATAAAAATCTCCTCAACTTTTTGAAGCTTTTTTATGTTTATTTCATAAATATTGTGCGCCGATCCAATAAATTTAAATCCTTTTTTTAATTGATAAGCATTGAATCTCAAATTTTTATTATGAGCAGATATATAAACCCCATTTAAATTTAGTTTTAATGCTAGTTTTACATTATTCGACAAAATTAACTTTAATCTGTTTCTTTTGCAGAAGTTGCAAAGTTTATAAATTGTTTCTATTCTATGTATTTTATCTTTAGGTCTCCAAATTAAAGTTATATTTTTATCTAGATCCTTTAAATGAATAGGATTAAAGTCATCAATGAAATAATATTTTTTAAATTTAGATAAATGCATCAGAGTGTTAAAAACATAATAGATTTATATGATAATGTTAAGCAAAAGATTGAGGAATTAAAATTTACAAATTATAATCCCCAAATAATTGCTGTCTCAAAAACCTTTTCAATGGACTCAATTGTTCCACTAATTAATCATGGACATATACATTTTGGCGAAAATAAAGTGCAAGAAGCCGAAAATAAATGGAAAGAAGTGAAATTAAATAATCCAAATATTAAACTACATATGATAGGAAAATTACAATCTAATAAAGCAAAACAAGCAGTTAGAATATTTGATTATATACACTCGATAGATAATATTAAGTTAGTAAAAAAAATTTCAGAGGAACAATTAAAACAAAATAGAAATGTAAAAGTTTTTTTACAAATTAATATTGGAGATGAAATTCAAAAATCAGGTTCAAAACTAAGTAATCTTGATGAACTAGTTGATGCATGTAAAAAAATGAAATTAAATGTAATTGGTTTGATGTGTTTGCCTCCCTTTGGAGAGCCTGTTACTAAATATTTTTCTTTAATTAAGAAAAAAAACGATGATTTTGGATTTAAAGATTTAAGTATTGGTATGTCAGGTGATTATATTGAGGCATTAAAATATAAAACCTCTTTCTTAAGAATAGGTACAAAGATATTTGGCGAAAGAACTAAAAAATTTTAATTTTTGAGTATTTGTCAATAAATTTTAATAAGATAAAAAAATCCTTTTTTTCTAACGCTATACAACCATTTGTTGGTTTAAAATCTTCAGTTAGGTGAAAAAAAATTGCACTACCTTTGTCCTTTAGAGGTTTATTGAAGTTGTATTTGATTGGTATAATCAAATCGTATTTTCTATCTTTTCTAAATAATTTTTCGAAAGAATAATTATGTTTTTTTTTTACGTATATTAGACGGTTATAGTCTTTTGAATTTGGATCATCGCACCATCCCATATTTTTTTTAATTTTTTTCCATTTTATCCTTGTTTTAAATTTTTTTATTCTTTCTGGTCTATAATACAGATCGCTCAAATAATAAGTTCCTTTTGGTGTTATTTTATCACCTTCTCTGATTTTTTTCTTAATACCTCCTTTTCCTATTGAGCATTTTAGTTTAAATTGACCAAGACTAATAATTTTTTTATTTAATTTAATTATCATAATGAACAAGTTTAATGTTATTTTATTAAAACTTCCTACCTTGTATGAAATATTATCTGAGATTAAATTAGAATTAAATTTTAATTTAATAAATTTTATTGAAAAAAACGAGCAATTTTCAAAGTATATTGATGAAAACCCAAATACCCTAATAATCTCTTCAGAATTAAATACAAATTACAAAAATTTTATTTCTGTTAATAAAGTTTTAAAAATTAAAGATTTATTACAACAGATAAATGTTTATCTCTCAAAAAATAATTACGAGAATAAATCAAATATTTCAATTGGAAGTTATAAACTAGATACAAATTCAAGAATTATCTCTAAAGAAACATTGTTACTCAAATTGACCGAAAGAGAAGTTGATTTATTAATTTATTTAAATAATTCTGAAAATGAAAATTCTACCTTAGATCTTCAAAAAAATGTTTGGAAGCAATCTGCAGATTTGGAAACTCATACAGTTGAAACACATATTTATCGTTTAAGAAAAAAAATTAATGATACATTTAATGATCAACATTTTATATTAAATACAAACAAAGGTTATAAAGTTTCAAAATGAAAAAAAGAAATTTTATCGCTAAAGATCTTTTGTCAAGAAAGTTTAGTCAAAAGAAAGTAAAACCTAAAAAAGGAAAAGGCAGCTTTAAAAGAAAAAAACTAAAGTCTAGCACCAATTTGCTGAATAACTTTTGATGACATTTCTGTTCCTTTTTCAAGACTTTCTTTTACTGAAAGTTTATTTACATAGCCATGTAGAAATCCAGCTGCGAAAAGGTCGCCTGCGCCTGTGAGATCTACAATTTTAAGATCTTTATGTATATCGCATTCAACAATTTCTTCACCTTGAATTGCAATCGCACCCTTTTCACCTCTAGTAATAACCACTAATTTATTCATTTTCTTTGAAAAGTTAACTACTTCATCAAAATTTTTAGCATCAATTAATGATACAAATTCTTGCTCATTAGCAAATGTTATATCCAATTTATTTTTAACTAATTCTAAAAAATGAGGTTTATGTCTATCTACACAAAACTGATCAGACAGAGACATTGCTACTTTATTTGCATTGTTAATTGCCTTATCAAATGCTTTTTTTGGATCGCCCTCGTCCCAGAGATAACCCTCTAAAAATATTATTTCACTTTTCTTAATAGCATCAGCATTAACATCATTTTCATTAATTTTTCCTGCAGTTCCCAAAAAAGTACACATTGTTCTTTCAGAGTCTGGTGTAACTAATATTAGGCATGTACCAGTTGGTAATTCTTCCTTTTTTTTAGAATAAAAATATTCAACATTCTCTTTTTTTAAACCTTCTTCATACTTACTGCCAAAAGTATCATCGGAAACCTTACCGATAAAACCAACCTTATTTCCTAACTGAGATATACCAACAATAGAATTTGCAACTGATCCACCAGAAACAGTTTTTTCAATTTTTAGATTAGTTAATAATTTTTTAAATTCATTCTCATCAAAAATCAATTTCATCGTACTCTTTGTTAGTCCATTTTGAGAGATGAAACTATCATCAACCTTACAAATAACGTCAACAATTGCGTTTCCTATTCCTAAAATTTTCATATTATGCTTTCTTGGTTTTTATGGGTTTTTTTCTATTAGGATAACAAGTAGTACAAATTTTACAAGATATTCCATAACATTCTCTTGCTTTGCAGAATTCTCTTCCATAATAAATAATTTGGAGGTGAAGTTTATTCCAATATCTCTTTGGAAATAAACGTTTTAAATCTTTTTCTGTTTGAATTACGTCTTTCCCGTTAGTAAGTCCCCATCTTTGAGCAAGTCTGTGAATATGCGTATCTACGGGAAATGCTGGATAACCAAAACCCTGAGACATCACCACGCTAGCTGTTTTATGTCCAACACCTGGCAATTCTTCAAGTTGTTCAAAAGTTTTTGGTACTTTACCTTTGTATTTTTCAACTAAAGTCTTTGATAGATTATAAACACTTTTTGCTTTTATTCTGAAGATACCAATACTTCTTATCAATTTCTCAATTTTTTTCCTACCAAGTTTAACAAAATGTTCTGGTTTATTATATTTAGGATAAATATCTTTTGTTACGTTATTAACATTTACATCAGTGCATTGAGCTGACAAAAGAACAGATATTAATAAAGTAAATATATTCCTGTGTTTAAGAGGAATTGGAGTTTTTGGATAAGTCTTATTTAAAATTTTTAGAACAACTTTTGCTCTTCGAACTTCATTCATTATTTAAAATTCAAAAGATTTCGCATTGAATAAAGTCCTGGTTTTTTTTTATTTAACCATTTAGCGGCTGTTAAGGCTCCCTCAGAATAAAGAGCTCTATCAAATGCTTCATGATTTAAAGTAATTATTTCTTTACCACTAGAGAATTTTACTTCGTGCTTTCCAATTATTTCGCCTTTTCTTATTGAATTGAAATTAATCTTTTTTCCATATGGAAAAGATTTTTTATTTAAATACTTTTTTCCCATAAGTTTATAAAAATCCTTGTTTTTACCAACCGCAATACCTTTTCCTAACATTAGGGCGGTACCTGATGGATGATCTTTTTTATGTTTATGGTGTATCTCAAAAACTTTACTTAGATAGTTATTACCAAGCGAAGCAGACGTAATTTCTGTTAAATACATTAAGAGATTGATACCCAAGCTCATATTTCCCGCTTTTAAAATAGGTATTTTTTTTGAGTAATTTTTAATTAAATTCTCTTCTTTTTTAGTGAAGCCAGTTGTTCCTATAACAACTTTTTTTTTCAATTTTAATGCAATTTTTAAAACTTCAAACGTGCATTTAGGAATTGTAAAATCAATTATAACATCGGCTTTTTTAAATGCTTTCTCATCATTTAAGGCAATATTTATTCCATTAATTTTTTTATTAATTAATCTATTTTCAGTAAGAACAGTAACTGCAAAATTATTATTGGATTTAGCAGATTTTATTATCTGTTGTCCCATTCTCCCCATACATCCAGTTATTGCTAATTTAATTTTTTTCATGTGATAGAATTAATTATGAATAGACTATATAAATTAGTCTAGTTTTTCCAGAAACTTTTGGCTTTTTGAAAGAATTTTTTAATACTTGGATTAGATTTATCGTTTTCAATTTCTCTGAATTTTTCAAGTAATTCTTTTTGCTCACTATTTAAATTAACCGGAACTTCTGTATTTACCTGAACGTAAAGATCTCCATATCCACCACCTCTCATATGGGGCATTCCTTTTTCTCTTAATCTAAATTGTTTACCTGATTGGGTACCTGCTGGTATTTTAATTTTTGCTTTACTTCCATCAATTGTTGGAATTTCAATTGATGTTCCAAGCGCCGCGTCAGCGATTGATACTGGGAACTCAAAGAATAAGTTTTCGTCTGATCTTTTAAATAATTCGTGTGAATGAACATTTATAAATAAATACAAATCTCCACTACCTGCTCCTCTTGATCCAGCCTCTCCTTTTCCTGAAAGTCTAATTCTTGTGCCATCGTCAACTCCCTTTGGTATTGTCACAGATAATCTCTTTGATGCCTGTTTTTTTCCTTGCCCTCCACAACTTGTACATGGATGTGTTATTTCTTCACCAGCTCCTCCACATTGAGGACAGGTTTGCTGGACTGTAAAGAAACCTTGGCTAGATCTTACTTGACCTCGTCCTCCACACATTGAGCATGATCCTGCATCATGACCAGGTTTCGATCCATTTCCACTACAAGTATTGCATTTTTCAGATGTAGAAAATTTGATATCTTGCTTTTTGCCTTTATAGGCTTCTTCCAAAGTAATTGATAAGTCATATCTTAAGTCAGAGCCTCTATAGTTAGCCCTTCTTCCTCTTCTTCGACCTCCGCCAAAACCTTCTCCAAAAAAATCTTCAAATATATCTGAAAAGTGTTCAGAAAAATCAAAATTAGAAAAACCTCCTTGTCCTCTTCCTCCATTTTCAAAGGCAGCATGACCAAAATTATCATAGCTTTGTTTTCTCTCAGAATTTGAAAGAACATGGTAAGCTTCTGAAGCTTCTTTAAATTTTTCTTCAGCACTTTTATCGTTAGGATTCTTATCTGGATGATATTTTACTGCTAGTTTTCTATAAGCAGATTTAATTTGATCTGATGTAGCCGATCTATTAATGCCTAAAACTTCGTAATAATCTCTTTTTGCCATAAGTTAATTATAGACAAATAGTTGTTTTAAGCGCTTTTCTCTTTATTCTCGTCTTTTACTTCCTCAAAATCAGCATCAACAACATTGTCGTCTTTTTTATCCTCTTTTTTTGTATCGTCCTTGTCTTCAGGTTTAGCACCTTGTTGTGATTTATATATTGCTTCACCTAGTTTCATTGATGCTTGAACAAGATCTTGGGTTTTCTTCTTAATTTCCTCTACGTCGGTTCCTTTTAAAGCATTTCTTAGGTTAGCAGAAGCATCTTCAATTGACTTTTTATCTACGTCTGAAACTTTAGAGCCATGTTCTTTGAGATTTTTTTCAGTTGAATGAAGAAGTGTATCCGCTTGATTCCTTGCATCAACTGCTTCTCTTTTCTTTTTATCTGCATCTTTATTGGCTTCAGCTTCTTTAACCATTTTATTAATTTCTTCATCACTTAATCCACCTGAAGCTTGAATTTGTATTTTTTGTTCTTTTCCAGTACCTTTATCCTTAGCAGATACATTTACAATTCCGTTTGCATCAATATCAAAAGTAACTTCGATTTGAGGAACTCCTCTTGGAGCTGGAGCTATACCAACAAGTTCAAATGTACCAAGTTGTTTATTATCTGAAGCCATCTCTCTTTCACCTTGAAGTACTCTTATTGATACTGCTGGTTGATTGTCTTCAGCTGTAGAAAATACTTGGCTTTTTTTAGTTGGTATTGTTGTATTTTTATCAATTAGTTTTGTTGAAACTCCTCCAAGCGTTTCAATTCCTAATGATAATGGTGTAACATCTAATAAAAGAACATCTTTAACATCACCTTGTAACACACCTGCTTGAATTGCTGCACCCATAGCAACAACTTCATCAGGATTTACTGATTTATTTGGATCTTTTCCAAAGAAGTTTTTAACTTCATCTATTACTTTTGGCATTCTAGTCATTCCTCCAACTAGAACAATTTCATCTATTTCGCTTGCTGATAGACCTGCATCTTTTAGTGCAGTTTTACATGGAGGCAAAGTTCTTGAAATTAAATCTTCAACTAAAGCTTCGAGTTTTGCTCTTGTCATTTTTAAATTTATATGTTTTGGTCCAGTTTTATCAGCTGTAATGAATGGTAAATTTATCTCTGTTTGAGTTGCTGAAGATAGTTCTATTTTAGCTTTCTCAGCAGCTTCTTTAAGTCTTTGTAAAGCAAGTTTATCTGATTTTAAATCAATACCACTTTCTTTTTTGAACTCACTTAATAAATAATTTACAATTGAATTGTCAAAGTCTTCTCCTCCTAAAAAAGTATCTCCATTTGTAGATTTGACTTCGAAAACACCATCACCTAATTCAAGGATAGATACGTCAAATGTTCCACCACCTAAATCATAAACAGCAATTTTTTTATTAACTTTTTTATCTAAACCGTAAGCAAGTGAAGCCGCCGTTGGTTCATTTATAATTCTCAAAACTTCTAAACCAGCAATCTTGCCTGCATCTTTTGTTGCTTGTCTTTGTGCATCATTGAAATATGCTGGCACTGTAATTACTGCTTTACTTACGGTTTGACCTAAATATTTTTCAGCAGTCTCCTTCATTTTTTGAAGAACAAAAGCTGATATTTGTGAGGGTGAATATTTATTACCTTTAGCTTCAATCCAAGCATCATTTTTATCTGATTTAATAATTTTATATGGAGCTGTCTGAATATCTTTTTTAACAGTTGGATCCTCAAAATTTCTACCAATTAATCTTTTTACTGCAAATATTGTATTTTCTGGATTCGTTACAGCTTGTCTTTTAGCAGGTTGTCCAACTAACTTTTCATCTTCATCTGTAAAGGCCACAACTGATGGAGTTGTTCTTGCTCCCTCAGCGTTTTCCAATACTTTAGCCTGTGTACCATCCATAATAGCAACACAAGAATTAGTTGTTCCAAGATCTATACCTATTACTTTACTCATATTTTTGTCTCCATTTCATATATGTTCAATTTTTCCATCTACAAGGGATTTTGTTACTTTTTTTGTTCACTTTTTTCCTTGTTTTCACCAATATTTTCCTCTTTTTTTACAACTTTCTTAGATACACCTACCAAAGCAGGTCTTAATAACCTGTCTTTCATCATGAAACCTTTTTGAATTTCTTGTAAAATTATTCCATTCTCTTTATTTTCATCCTCAATTTCCATCATTGCTTGATGAAGATTTGGATCAAGCTTTTTTCCAATTGCCTCTATTGGGTGAATATTATTTTTCTTTAAGATCGAGATCGTATCTTTATATATTATGTCTAAATAATTAATTATCTTCTCAAAACCATCTGAATTTTTTAATTTTTCATCATTTTGAATATTAGCTTTTGATCTTTCTAAATTATCAATTAAATTCAATGTTTCTTTTGCAAATGCAAAACCTCCATACTCATATGCATCATCTCTCTCTTTTTCATACCTTCTTCTCTGATTTTCCATTTCAGCATATTGCCTAATAATTTTTTCCTCTAATTCTGCTATTTTGGTTTCAGGACTTTGCTCTTCTATATCTGTTTCATTTGTAACTGTATTTGATGAAGTATTTTCATCCTTTGTATTAGCTTTTTCAGAGTCTGAAACAGTTTGATCTTCTGGCTTTTCTTTTTCCATGTACGGTATATGGTGAGTAAATTTGCAATTTCTAGATGTATAAAAAAAAAATTAATTCATTAGTTTTAGGTACAAATAATCAAGGAAAAGTAAGAGAAATTAAGAAATTATTGCCAAAAAACATTAATTTAGAAACACCTAAAAAACTTAATATAAAAAGTCCATTAGAGAATGGACGCTCTTTTTTAGAAAATTCATTAATTAAAGCTAAATACTTTTCAAAAAAAACCAATAAAGTTTGTTTATCAGATGACTCAGGTTTAGAAATTGATATTCTTAAAAAAAGACCAGGTATATATTCTGCAAGATGGGCTGGTCCTAAATCTAATTTTAAAGTTGCAATTAAAAAAGTTTATAAAGAGTTAGAAAAAAAAGGCATTACTTGGAATAAAAATGTTAAATGTAGATTTATTTGTGCATTGACTATTTACTGGCCAAATAAAAAATTCTTTCAGTCAAAGGGAGTTGTAGAAGGTATAATTTCAAGAAAGCCAAAAGGGAAAAATGGTTTTGGCTATGATCCAATATTTATACCAAAAGGACATAAAGTTACATTTGGACAAATGACTTTCACAAAAAAATCAAAGATAGATCATAGGTATAAAGCTTTTGAAAAAATCAAAAAATTTTTTTAATCTCTCTATTTTCAATACCATAAAAATTTAATTTATGTGTTATTGTATTTTTATTGATTTCAAATATACCAATTTTACCTTTGAATGAATTTTCTTTGTAAAATATTTTATTATCTACAATAAAATTATTTTTAAAAAGTAAATAATAAACTAGTCCTGTTAAATCGTAACTTAGAAAAGCAATTTGGTTTGAGGAGCTACCAAAATTTTCATAATATTTTTTTAAATATTCTGTATAATTCTCGTAGTTTACAGAAGGAAAATATATTGGTTGCATCATTGTTTCATTTTGTAAACTTTTATCAAACCATTGGTTAAATGTAATATAGGTAACTCTTTTAGGTGGTATATCAGTATAAATTAAAGAAGTTCCAACACTTTTCAAGGTTTCCTCAAAATCAGCAATAATTACTGAGTCAAAATTTATCCCACCTATCGTGTCAAGTTTTTTAAGTTGAATGATCTTTTTTTCTTTATTTACATCACTAGACTTTTCTACTCTTTCAATCTCATCTAACAAGTTTTGTTTTCTAATCCTATATCTAGTAACATCCTCAATTTGCCTAGTTATTAAAGTTGGGTTTGGATCATAAAAATACCTATCTTTTAATTTTATTTTAGATACCTTCATCCCAATTTTTATTTCTTTAAGAATTTCATTATTTGGGGCAAATAGATAACTTCTTTCTAATTTATTTAAATCTTGAAATTTTTTAATTGCGTTAAATTGTGAAACTGAATTAACTCCAGCACTGATAATATTTTTTTTTGAAATATCGATCTTATTTGTAAACGATAAAAATATTAAGTCATTATTAAGTTGATTTAATTTTAAAGTATTTTTTTTAAAAATTGGTCCAATAATAATTTTGGCTCCTTGATTATAAAGCTCTTTTGAAACTTCTAAAGTTTGATCAGGACTGTTTTGATTATCTCTTGGGACTATTTCTATTCTATTATCGTTAATATCATTAATGGCAAGCCTTACAGACTTTAATATACTTTGTCCAAGCTCTTTATGTTCACCAGACAAAGGAATCACTAAACCAATTTTGATGCTATCATTCGCTATAGATTTGAAGCAAAAACTTATAATGAAAAAGATTATTATAGTATAAAATTTTATTTGGTATTTCATTTTATTGTAAATATTATAGCCTAGGTTATGTCACTTAAAGAAGACAAAAATAAGATTATTAATGGTTTATATGTTGTTTCAACTCCTATAGGCAATTTAAAAGATATTACATTAAGAGCTTTAGATGTTCTAAAAAATTCTGATATGATTCTTTGTGAAGATACTAGAGTATCAAAGAAGTTATTATCTCATTATAAAATTAATAATAAAATAATTTCGTATCACAAATTTAATGAAAAAAAAAAATTAGATAAAATATTAGAAATACTAAAGGAAGGTAACTCAATGTCTCTAATATCAGATGCTGGAACTCCAGCAATTTCTGACCCAGGTAAATTGCTAATAAAAAAATGTATAGAAGAAAATATTGCGATTATTCCTATACCAGGGGCATCTGCAGTTGTTGCATCTTTATCTATTTCAGGCTTTTCAGACCAGTTTTATTTTCATGGGTTTTTATCTGACACAGACAATTCAATCAAAAAGGAATTTGAGATTTTTAAAAAAAATAACTGTACATCAATTTTTTTTATTTCAGCGCAAAAATTAAAAAAAAAGCTTAAGTTATTGAAAGATTATTTTCCCGATCAAGAAATTTTAATTTGTAGAGAGTTAACAAAAATTCATGAAAGTTTTTATAGAGGTAATATTTCTAAAATAAATAATTTTGATTTTATTCCAAAAGGGGAGGTAACAGTATTAATTTCTGAAATTAAAAATAAAAAAATTGTGGATATAGACGAATCAGATAAAAAAAAAATTCGAAAATTAATTTATACTAGATCAATCAAAGATATAGTTCGCATAATTTCTCAAGAAAAAAATATTTCAAAATCAAAAATTTATAATTATTGTCTTCAAATCAAAAATGAAAAATAAAATTTTATTCATTCTGTTTACTTTCTTCTTATTATCATCATGCGTTGGATCTTCATCAACGGGAATATTTGGAACGGGTGTTACAATTGCAATGGATCCAAGAACTCTTGGTACACAAATTGACGACTCAATAATGGATAAAAATTTAGATGCTAAACTTCTAGCAACAAATAAAAGTTATCTGATAAATGTTAGAACAAAAATAATTGACGGAAGAATTTTTATTACAGGAAAAGTTGATACCGCAGAAGAAAAATTAAATATTACAAAAATAGCTTGGGAAATTAAAGGTGCTAGATCAGTAAAAAATGATTTAAAAATAAAAGGCAAATTTAACTTTAAACAATCTGCAAAAGATCTCTTGATTACCTCTCAACTAAGATCAGCTTTAATATTTAATAAGAAAACAAAAGCTGTAAATTACAATATTGATACTTACAAAAAAAAAATTTATGTTTACGGAATAGCTGAAAATAGTGAAGAAAGAGATGAGGTAATTAATGAAGCAAAAGAAATTTTAGATGTAGAAGATGTTATTGCTAGTATATTACTGGTTGATGATCTTAGAATTCAAAAAAATTAATTACTTTTTATTATAATCAATTATTTCTGCCGAATATGCTGCCACTGAAGCAAGATTTAATATTTCAGATGTTGAGGTCCTCAAAGGAGCAATCTCTATTGGCTCTGCTAGCCCAATTAACAAAGGTCCTATAACTTTAGCTCTACTCATAGATTTTATAAGTTTAAAAGAAATTGCAGATGCATGCAATCCAGGCATAATTAATATGTTCGCGTTACCAACAATTTCTGAAAATGGGTAAAGTTCTTTAAAAATCTCCTCAAGAGCTACGTCTGGTTGCATTTCACCATCGTATTTAAAATCAACTTGCTTTTTATTTAAAATTTCAACAGCTTCTCTAACTTTTGAAGTTCTTTCAGTTGTGGGTTGACCGAATGTAGAATGAGATAGAAATGCTACTTTTGGATCCATACCAAACAACTTTGCAATTCTCGAAGAAGATATAGCAATATTCGCCAATTGTTCAGAATTAGGCCATTCATTAACTGCAGTGTCGGCTATCAGAACAGTTTTTCCTCTATTTACAACTAAATTAAGGCCAAATATTATTTCTCCTGGTCTGGCATTTACAACTGTAGAAACTTTTTCAAGTGATGAGGAATATCTTCTTGTATTCCCAGTTACCATTGCGTCCGCATCTCCACACGATACCATACAAGTTGACCAAATAACCCGATCATTCCTAACCAATTTATCACAATCTCTCTCTAGCAAACCCTGCTCTCTCTGAAGTTTTTTAAATAAATAACTTGTATATTTTTTTCTTTTTTCTTCATTCGTTGAATTCACTATTTCAATATCAAGATCTTTATTATATCCAATCTTCGACAATTTTTTCTTTACCAATTCTTCTTTTGCAACTAAGATTGGAATCCCTAACCCACTATTTTTGAATGCTATAGCAGCCTTTAAATTATTTTCATCTTCACCATCTGCAAAAACAACTCTTTTAGGTCTTTTTTTTATCACCGAGTTAATACCTTGCATAACAGTTACTGATGGATCTAATCTATTTTTTAATTGATCTGCATAAATTTCGAAATCTTTTATTTCTTTTCTAGCCACTCCAGTCTTAATAGCTGCTTTTGCAACAGCTACTGGGATTACACTAATTAACCTTGGATCAAAAGTAGATGGTATAATATATTCTTTACCATAAGTAGGTCTTAGGCCTCCCATTGCAGAGGCAACTTCATCTGGAACTCTTTCTCTAGCAAGTTTTGCAATTGATTTTGCTGCTTCAACCTTCATTTCTTCATTAATTGTTTTTGCTCTTACATCTAGCGCACCTCTAAATATATACGGAAATCCAATTAGGTTATTTACTTGATTAGGATAGTCAGATCGACCTGTTGCAATGATTGCATCTGATCGAACTTCTTTAACTTTTTCTGGTGTAATTTCTGGATCAGGATTTGCACAAGCAAAAATTATTGGGTTATTTGCCATTGATTTAACCATATCTTTTGACAAAGCATCTTTTGCAGATAATCCTAAAAAAACGTCAGCTCCTTTTATTGCCTCCTGTAAAGTTCTAAATTTAGTATCTACAGCATGTTTTGACTTCCATTGATCTAATTTATCTCTACCTCTAAAAATTACACCTTTTCTATCGCACATAATTAAATTTTCATTTTTAACACCAGAATTTTTAAATAATTCTGTACAAGCAATTGCAGAGGCTCCTGCTCCGTTTACAACAACCTTAATTTCGTTTATTTTTTTTTCTGTTATATCAAGGGCATTTATTAATCCGGCAGTTGTAATAATTGCTGTTCCGTGTTGGTCATCGTGGAATATGGGAATATCCACTATTTCTTTTAATTTTTCCTCAATTATAAAACAATCTGGCGCCGCTATATCCTCAAGATTGATACCACCGAAGGTGCAAGAAATATTTTTAATTGTGTTTATAATCTCATCATTATTTTTACTATCCACCTCTATATCTATCGAGTCAATGTCAGCAAACCTTTTAAAAAGCACAGCTTTACCCTCCATAACCGGCTTTGATGCAGCGGCCCCCAAATTACCCAATCCTAAAATTGCAGATCCATTGCTTATTACCGCAACTAAATTTCCTTTAGAGGTATAATCATATGCTAAAGTATTATCTTTGCTAATTTCTAAAACTGGAGATGCAACACCTGGTGAATAAGCAAGCGCAAGGTCTCTCTTTGTTGTCATAGGCTTTGAAGGTGTAATTTCAATTTTTCCAGGTTTTCCAGTAGAATGGAAATCTAAAGCCTCTTTAGTGGTGTAATGTTCTATCTTATTTTTTTTCATTTAATTCAATTAGATATACAAATAGAGCTAAATTAAGACTAATATGATTTATGAACTTAATTAAGTCAACAGGTACGTTTAGTTTCTTTGTTATTATCAGCAGAGTTCTTGGTTATTTTAGAGATCTTTTAATTGCTATATACTTAGGCTCAGGCCCTGTTGCTGATGCTTTCTTTGTTGCATTTAGGATACCTAACACTTTTAGGAGACTTTTTGCTGAAGGATCATTTAATGCAGCATTTGTTCCTAGCTATTCATCAGAATTAAATAGTGGAGAAACAAAAGCAAAAAAATTTGCAAATGATGCTTTTAACTTTTTAATGTTCGGGCTTCTAGTTCTAGTGATAATTATAGAAATTTTAATGCCAGGCTTCATTTATTTAATTGCACCAGGGTTTATTGAAAATCAGGATAAATTGGAACTAACAACATTATTGACACGAATTACATTTCCATTTTTATTTTTTATAAGTTTAGCATCATTTTTTTCTGCCATTTTAAACTCACACAATAAATTTGGTGTAGCAGCTGCCTCATCAATAATTTTAAATATAATTTTAATATTAATTATTTTTTTTGAGAAAAAATATAATAATAATCTTGTTATATATTTATCATATGGTGTATCAGTAGCGGGATTTATTCAACTAATTTTTGTATATTTTTTTGCAAAAAAATTCTTTTCACCAAAAATTAATTTAAAATTAAAATTAACAAAAAAAATAAAAAATTTTTTTAATAAATTTTTACCAGGCATATTTTCTTCTGGAGTGACGCAAATAAATATTCTTGTAGGGACAATAATTGCCTCGTTTCAAGCAAGCGCAGTATCTTATTTATACTATGCTGATAGGATATATCAAATAAACCTTGCAATAGCTGGAATAGCTATCGGAACTGTTATTTTACCAAATTTAAGTAGACATATAAAAAATAGTAATAAAAAAAAAATAGATTTTATTCAAAACAAAGCATTTGAATTGAGTCTTTTTTTAAGTCTACCAGCTGCAATGGCATTAGTGGTTGGAGCTGAAGAAATTACCTCAGCATTATTTGGTTATGGTGCGTTTGATAAAACAAGTGTTATAAATTCAGCAAATGCATTGTATTACTTCGCTTTAGGATTGCCTGCCTTTGCAATAATCAAAGTGTTTTCAACTTTTTTATTTGCAAGAAATGACACCAAAACTCCATTTTATTATTCACTAATTTCAGTTTTAATAAATATTTCAATAAGTATTATATTTTTTGACACAATTGGTTTCTTAATTATACCTATTGCTACCAGTATATCTTCTTGGATCAATGTTTTGCTTTTATTTTTAAAATTATTTAATAATAACCATTTTAGTTTAAGTAATGTATTTAATTTATTTAATTTAAAAATTTTGCTCGTATCTTCAATTTCAATATATCTGTTTTATATAGCCATTAATTTTTTTGGTCAGTATTTAATTTATGAAAGTGAGGTTAAATTATTTACTATAATATTAATGGTTATTATTACTATTATAACTTATATTTTAATATCATTATTAACAAAAACATTTAAATATTCAGATATTAAATTAAAATACTAAAATATGAGTAAAAAAATTTTTTCTGGAGTTCAGCCTACAGGCAATCTTCATTTAGGAAACTATATTGGGGCAATAAAAAATTTTGTAAGTTTACAGAATGATCCCGACAATTCATGCATTTATTGTGTTGTAGATTTACACGCAATCACAGTTAAGCAAAATGCAGTCGAATTAAAGAAAAATATTCGTGAAACTACAGCAGCATTTATTGCAAGTGGTTTAGATTATAAAAAAAGTATCATATTTAATCAATCCTTGGTTCCCGCCCATGCAGAGGGATCATGGATGCTTAGTTGTGTAGCAAGAATGGGCTGGTTAAATAGAATGACTCAATTTAAAGAAAAAGCAGGTAAGGATAAAGAAAAAGCAAGTGTTGGACTTTATATATATCCAATATTAATGGCGGCTGATATACTTCTTTACGATGCAACACATGTACCTGTCGGCGAAGATCAAAAGCAACATTTGGAACTTTCAAGAGATATTGCAAATAAATTTAATCTTGATTTTAATGTTCCTGATTTTTTTATTCCACCAGAACCCTTAATACAAAAAAAATTTTCCAGAATAATGAGTTTAAAAGATGGCACTGTTAAAATGAGCAAATCTGATCCATCGGATTTAAGCAGGATTAACTTAAATGATAGTAGCGATCAGATAATAAATAAAATTAAAAAAGCAAAAACAGATGCAGAACCACTTCCTGATGACGAAAATGAATTGTCTAATAGACCAGAAGCAGAAAACCTACTAGGTATATATTCTAGTTTGAGTGATCAAAAATTAAATAAAATAATCAATGAATTTGCAGGAAAAAATTTTTCTGAGTTTAAAAAACAATTAGCAACTTTAGTTGTAGATAAAATTTCCCCTATATCTTTGGAAATTAATAAGTTACTAAAAGATGAGAAATTTATAGATGATATATTAATTCAAGGAGCAGAAAAAGCTAACATTATTGCATCAAAAAAAATACAAGATTTAAAAAAAATCATTGGTTTTAAGTAAATATTTAATCTTTAAAAAAAATTTATTGTATTTATATACATAGATATGTTTGTACAAACTCTAAATACACCAAATCCAAATTCACTAAAATTTTTACCTGGTGAAAAAGTCTCATTAGATGGACCAGTAGAATTTACTGAAAAATCTCAAACTTCTAATGAACTAATTCGAAATATTTTATCAGTAAATGGAGTAGTTGGAATTTTCCTCTCTGATGATTTCATATCAGTTAATAAAAAATCAGAAAAAGACTGGGAAGAAATAAAACACATAATTATTTCACTCATTAATGATTATTATTCAACTGGTAAAAAATTTGTTTATGAAAAAAAATCAAAGAGTGAAGAAAATAACAATCTAGATGAAATTGAAAAAAAAATAATAAAAATTTTAGAAACAAAAATAAGACCGGCAGTTGCTAGGGATGGGGGAGATATTAAATTCAGAGAATATAAAGATGGAAAAGTAAAAGTTGAAATGCAGGGAAGCTGTTCAGGTTGCCCAAGTTCAACCATGACGTTAAAAAAAGGTGTTGAGAATTTACTAAAACACTATATTCCAGAAATAACAGAAGTAATTCCAGTATAATAATTAATTTTTATGCTAAATAGTGTTAAATTAAAAAGTATGGATATTAAGTCCCTAAGAAAAATTCTTTCTAAAAAAGGTTTTTTGCTATCAAGAAAATCCTTAGTAAAAAAACAATCAAGTCTTGAAAATTTATACAAAATTTCTTTTGCCTCCTTATTAATAATCTCTTTTTTTTACATTTTGCCTTCATCTTATAAATATTTCAGCAATATACTTAAATCTAATCCAGAAATTGAGAATTCTTCAAATCAAAAGTTAGTTCAAGTTTTAGAAGGGAAATTTGTAGATGAAAAGGAGATAGAAAATAATACTGACCAGGATCTAGTTTACCAGGAACTTTATGGCGAGGTTACAGAAGAAGATTCCCTAGAAACTGGAGTGAGGTTAAAGGCCTCAGTACTTTATCAACTTTTTGAGGATACTAAATACAAATTAAGCGATGTAAGAATTAATAAAATTGCAAAACCTGTTGAGATAGGAAAGCTACCATACGAATTAAAAGATATTCAAAGTGTTAAAAAAAGAAAAGAGTTATTCATCCAAATTGTTTTACCACTAATCCTGGAGGAGAATAATAAAATTCTTTTGGATAGAACTAAACTTTTTGCAATTTTAAACAAAAATAATAATTCAAAATCTGATAATGAGTGGTTAATCAAAAAATTTAAACAATACGGAGTTACAAAAAAAGATATCCCTACTCTAAAAAGAAGAATGGATATAATTCCTCCGTCCATGGCAATTGCTCAAGCTGCAAAGGAAACTGGTTGGGGAACATCACGATTTGCTTTAGAAGGTAATGCATTGTTTGGACAATGGACTTATACCGATAAAGGAATTAAGCCAGCAGCTGCAGATGCTGGTACAAAACATAAAGTAATGATGTTTAATGTATTGAAATCATCAGTAAGAGCGTATGCCAGAAATTTAAATACACATAAGTCTTATAAAGAAATGCGATATGTAAGGGCTATACAAAGAGATAATGTAGGGAAACTTATGAGCCTAGAGTTAGTTGATTATTTAGATAAGTATGCAGAAACAGGGAAAGAATATACTGTTATTTTAAAAAAAATCATTGAGCAAAATAGTTTAACTGATTTTGATGATGTAAAAATTTTACCAAACAGTGAAGCAGTAAAGAATTTAATTTAATTTTCTTCAATATTTTTCAAAATAAATTGTACTCCAAACCAACGCCAACCTTCATTATCCTTAATTGAACAATTTATTCTTCCTCTTCTAGTGTCAAATTGACTTCGAAAATTAATTTTTAAAATGTTGTCTTTTAAAATCAGATTTGACTCATTCCATTCACCTCCCTCATTTGAAAAGCAATTGATATTTTTCACATTTTGTTCTTTAAAAAATTCAATTTTCATTTTTGGTGGATTATTTTTGTCGATAATTTTTTCTTTAGGATAAATTAGTTTATACTGGAAAGGTAGTAGATCTACAATAAATTTAAATCTGTCCAAGTCCCCATATTTTTCATTTATAGGGAATCTTGGTAATGCATATTTATCTTTATTTAAATCTATTACTCCAGAGTGTTGTCCGAATGCAAATTCAAAGTATTGACTAATGAATTCTTTTTGATTCAAACTCCATTCACCAAATGGATAAGAGAAAAAAATTGGATTATAACCTAAGTTATTTTTAAATATTTCAATTGATTTATTTATATCTTTTTTAAATTGTTCAAAATTAAAATTCACCAAATAATCATGTGAATGTGAATGATTTCCAATAGTGACATAATCAAATTTTTCTATTTCTTTTATTTGATCCCAATTCATATATCCATTTTTACCAACAGCATCAGTAGATATAAATATTATAAAAGGGATTTTATTTTTTTTTAAATATGGCCATGCATTATCATAAAATGAGTTATAACCATCATCAATTGTTAACAAAAATTTTTTTTCTAATTTCTCTTTAGAAAATATTTCAGGTAACATCATAGGATTTAAAAATTTATATCCAGATGATTTTATAGTATCAATGTGCTTTTCAAACACATCTATTTGAATATTTGTTGATGGATACTTAGACTCATTAAATCTATGATACATTATAGAAACAATACCATTTTCATTAGCAAAATATTTATTAAATGTTTCTTGAGAATATGATATTTCAAATTGCAAAAAAAATATTATGACCAATTTAATTATTGACACTGCTGGAGAAAAAATTTTTTTAAAAATCATCTTTAATGATATAGAATATAGTATTAAGCATGACAACAGTAGGGAAAATTTTGACAAATTAGTAATTCTAATTTTTAATTTCATAAGTAATAATAATGTTGAATTATCTAAAATTGATAATATTTTTATAAATCAAGGACCTGGAAAGTATACAAGTATTAGATCGGCAATTAGTATTGTTAAAGCTTTAAAGGTGCTAAAAAAAGTTAATATTTATGGTTATTATTCTTCGCAGATCATAAATAATGACCATTTTATTTTACTTAAGCTGTTAAAAGAAGGTAGGTTGACAAAAAATTTTATTCAACCAAAATATGAAATTAATTATTAATTATGACAGAAACAATAGAACAGAAATGTGTTGCTAAGGGTGTTAAACTAACCGAACAGAGAAAAATTATTGCTAAAGTTATGTCTGAAGCAAACGATCATCCAGACGTAGATGAACTATACATTCGTGTTTCAAAAATTGACTCAAAA
>CACDOD010000008.1 GCA_902554335.1 uncultured Pelagibacteraceae bacterium | reverse complement strand
GTGAGCAAAAATAGGTTTTTATTCATTTTGCTAACTTACACTCTTGGTAGCCAATAGCTAATATAAATTAATTATATTTAAAGCCACTGAATTAAGATGATGAAAAAAATTTTAAATATTTAGAACTGCTCAGACTCAGTAGAGCCATCCATTGCGGTAGTAGAACTTTTTCCTGAACTTATTGTGTTGGATACTGCATCAAAATAAGATGTTCCAACTTCTCTTTGATGTTTAACGCTTGTATATCCATCTTTCTCTCTTGCGAATTCATGTTGCTGGATTTTTGAATAAGCAGCCATTCCCTCTGCTTTATATTTTTCTGCTAAATCAAAAATAGCAATATTCTGTGTATGGAAACCTGCTAGAGTTATAAATTGAAATTTATAACCCATTTCAGCAATTTTTTTTTGGAAAGATCCGATTTCATCATCAGATAAATGTTTTTTCCAATTAAATGACGGAGAACAATTATAGGCAAGTAATTTCCCTGGAAATTTTTCATGAATTGCATCAGCAAATTTTTTTGCTTCTTCTAAATTAGGAGTAGCAGTTTCACACCAAATTAAATCAGCATATGGAGCATATGCTAATCCTCTTGAGATAGCTTGGTCAATACCATCCTTAACATAAAAGAAACCTTCCGGAGAACGTTCACCAGTTAAAAAAGGTTTATCATTTTCATCAAAATCATTTGTGATAAGTTTTGCAGCATTAGCATCAGTTCTTGCTAAAAGAATAAGGGGAACATCAGCGATATCTGATGCTAATCTTGCTGCCTTCAAATTCCTAACCATTGTGCTAGTTGGAACCAAAACTTTACCACCCATGTGACCACATTTTTTTTCACTTGCTAATTGATCTTCAAAGTGAACACCCGCGGCACCCGCTTTTATAAATTTTTTTGTTAATTCAAATACATTTAAAGGACCACCAAATCCCGCCTCTCCATCTGCAACGATTGGCAATAAATAATCGGTTCTATCTTTTTCTTTCATATCACCATCTAAAATTTCCATATGTTGAATTTGATCCGCTCTTATTAAAGCATTATTCATTGCCTCTACTAATTTTGGGGCACTATCATAAGGATACAAAGATTGATCTGGATACATTTCTCCTGCACTATTTGCATCTGCTGCAACTTGCCAACCGCTTAAATAAATTGCCTTTAGACCTGCTTTTGCATGTTGCACAGCTTGATTTCCTGATAGAGATCCAAGTGTATTAACATGAGATTCTGTATTTAATAATTTCCAAAGTTTTTCGGACTGCTGTTTACAAATTGAATGTTCAATCTTGATTGATCCTTTTAATCTTTCAACTTCCTCCGGGGTATAATCTCTCTTTATTCCTGCAAATCTTTTTAATTTAAATGATACTTTGCTCTCTGATGACATTCAGTCCCCTCTGATTTTTATGAAGATTTAAGAGCTTTGATTTTGATCATTGTTTTCTGAGCTCATTTCGTTCATTCCACTTGAGCCCCAGTCACAATGGTCGTCTCTAAGGTAAATACCTCTAGATCTGTGTTCTTTGATATCTTGCTCTGTAATCTGATTTTGTGTATTTTTATTAAATTCGTTCATGTAAATTATATAATTTACAAAGTTTACAAAATAAAGGATAATGTTACTTTTACCTTGTAAACATTGGAAATTTTTTGTAAATTAATATTTACAAAGTTTACAAATAGAAAATTTATGAGCAACGAAAACTTAAAAATTGGACCAAAAATTAAGGCTTTTAGAAGACAAGTAGGTCTTCAGGCAAATAAGTTCGCTGAGGACTTAGGAATATCTCCAAGTTATTTAAACCTTATTGAAAGCGGGAAGAGAAAAATTGATGGCGATTTACTTCTTAAGGTTTGCGATAAATTAAAAATTCAATTGTCTGATCTAACAGCGAAATCAGACTTAAATTTATATAATAATATATCTGAGATATTAGATGATACGCTTTTTGAAGATTTAGATATTCTTGCTCCAGAAGTAAAAGATTTAGTTTCAACAAACCCTAAGATTGGAAAAGCTATATTACGATTAGGCGATATTTTAAAAAAGAAAGATCACGAGCTAGTAAATAAAATTGAAAAGCTTTCTGGTAAAATTGTTGATAATAGAAAAAATTCATTTCCAGGTGAAGTTATAGCTGATTTCGTACAAGAGAATAAAAATTTCTTTCCTAAACTAGAGCAATTTGCCGAAAAAATATTTAATGAAATTCAAAAAAATAATCGAACAAGATATATTGCATTATGTGAATACCTTTATTCAAAATATTCAATTACAGTTAAAGATGTAATTCCAGAAGACAGTAAGCCCTTTTCAAAAATATACCATAAAAATAAAAAAGAACTTTTGCTAAGTGATTATAAATCTTTAGAAACAAAAAAACTTTATGCAGCTGCACAAATTGCACAGGAAGGCGCATCAGAGGAGATTAATGAATATTTAGAAACTTTTAAGTTTCCATCTACTGAATCTAAAAATTTAGCAAAAGTTGCGCTATTAAACTACTGTGGAGCTGCAATTCTAATGCCATATAAATTATTTCATGCTGAGTGTAAAAAATTAAAATATGATCTAGAATTACTTCAAAATACGTTTGCAACTTCTTTTGAACAGGTCGCACACAGAGTAACGTGTCTACAAGATCCTAAGCTTCCTGGAATTCCATTTCATATGTTGAGAGTTGATATGGCGGGAAATATTTCTAAAAGGTTTTCAATTTCTGGTATTGAAATTCCTAGATATGGAGGAGCTTGTCCTAGATGGAATGTTTACTCTGCCTTTTCAAGACCAAATATAATTCAAGTTGCCGTAAGTAAAATGACAAACGGAGAAAAGTATGTTTGTATTGCTCGTACAGTTGAAAAAGGTGTAGGAAAATTTGGAGAACCTAAAGGTATGTTGTCTATTGGTTTAGGTTGTGAAGCAAAGTATGCAAAAGATTTTGTTTATACAGAAAATATAGATGTAAACGATAAAAAAACTGAAACTCCTATTGGTGTATCTTGTAGAACTTGCGATAGATTAGACTGTGCGCAAAGAGCATTTCCCCCTCTTCATAAAAAATTTGATGTAGATATCAATAATAGAGGTGTTTCTGTATACGTAAACGAATAATTTTATTCTGAAGTTTTATATTTACTTTTATTAATAATAAAAACGAACAAAATCGGTAAAATTAGAGTTAATAGCGTTACTACGATTAATAGAATTCCTAACTCTGAATAATCTGCAGTTGATTGAATTTCCCCAGATACTTTATCTTTAACTTCTCTTGTAACTGTAAAAACATTATTTAAATATTTCGTTCCCAATGCACTAGCTGATAATGCAAGGTTAGTAAAAGATGCAAATACTGCAAAAAAAGTTGCTTTTAAATGAGATGGAGCATTTTTAGCAATCCATGCCAATAATGGTATCATAGATACTTGACCTAAGGGAGACTCTAAAGCAGTGTTTATTAGTGCAATAAATTTAGCATCAACAACGCCTCCTGTAATCGATGCTGTCCAATTATGAAATCCGTAATACATTCCAACACTTGGTAGAAATAATATTGAACCAGCAATAGATAAAACAACTATTATTTTGGCGATAGAATTTTTAGCCATAAATGGTCTTAAAAGAACTATTCCTGCTAAAGTTAAAATAGAAGCCAGCAATGATAATACTGAGAAAAACTGCTCATTAAACTCTAATACATCAATTTCAAACCAGGTAAGTCCAGGGCCTGGTCCAGGCATTGCTCTAAAGATAAATATTATTACAGCTGTTCCAACAATGGTTAATCTCAAATGTTCAGGGAGTTCTTTAATTAATTTGAACATTAAGAACAAAATAATTACAACAGATCCAATAAATACAATCTCTTGTGCAAAAGGAACTTTAAAGGAACCTATACTTAATGTAAAAATAACAAAGATAAGACTTCCACCTAAAATCCACCAATTTACTTTTGTCTTTTCCCCTTCTCTCTCTTCTTTTAATTCTAAACCTTGGGATTGTAATTTTTTAATTTTTTGATTTCTTAAGTATGCTGCTAGAAATACACCAAGCACTGATACAACTGGTATGATTAAAGCGTAAATGTAAATTGATCCATATAATTCAATTTTATCTGCTTGTTCTAAACTATCTACGTTGCTGAATAAAATTACATTAGCAAGTGCAACTAATACTGTACCACCAATAATAGCAAACCTTCCAAGCGTTTGCATAGTTGTATGCATTATTTTAATTTGATCTCTACTATAATCAACACCTTGATCATCGGTTAATGGAACAGCCTCTACTGTCATAGCATCAGCCACAACGTCTTGTACAACATATCCAACAGGCGCAAGTATGACACTTATAACAAACCATGTTTCGACTGTTAAAATTGTAGACATGTACTCTGTATGAATTATTAATCCATACATAATCAGTAGACTTAAACTGATTAACCCAGCTCCAAAGAAAACCATATAATTTTTTTTGTTCCAGATAAGATCAACCAAGTGACCTAACGGCATTTTAAGAGCCCACGGTATTCCTGCCCAAAAACCTAAGCCTGCTAGAAATGCAGCTGACAAATTCAAATAATCTTTAACAAAGAAAGTTCCTACAATACCTGTTAAGCCGGAAATTCCAGCCGCTAAATAAATCATTAATGGTGGAAGATAGGTCCACTTAAATTGTCTTCCTAAATCTAAAAAAGTACTGTCTAAAAAATTTGCTATTCTATTAATCATAAAGAAGCCAAGCTAAAACAACTAATGCTACGATAATTATTCCACCGACTATTTTATAAGTTTTAAATCCTAGTTTATTTAAAATGAAATCATCAATTTTTTTCCAAAAAATAACAATTAAAAATAATAAAATTAAAGGGAGTATTATTTTTATCATTAAACTTAATGTTCTTCTCTGAATTTACTGTGACAAGCTTTACAATTTGACCACATATATGTTTTTAGCGTTCCTCTAATATCATCTGCGTCCTCTATAACTGATGCTAAAGTTAACATATCATCTGATGCTTTTTGCATAAGTGCATTGAACTCATCTTTATTTTCCCAAATTGTTGGTAGTGCCTCTGTATCAAAACCTTCTTTTGAGTTTTCTGGAAAATAATCTAGTAAATTTTTATAATTTTCACTCATTTTATTCATTAATTCTATAGCTGCCTCAAACTCAATATCACTTGACAGTGCCTGAACTCTTTTTGCTGTTTTATAGTTTTCACTGAATATAGCTTGTCTACCTTTAATAATTTCCTCAACTGATAGCTCTGAGAACGCTGGAAAGGCGAATAAAGTAAGCAAAATCAACAAAAATATATTTTTTAATAATTTCATAATATGTTTAAATTTAAATATGCAATTAACTAATAGTATATCGGAATACGGATTAGTATCAAAACTATTTCACTGGCTAACTTTTGTCGCGCTGTTGATACAAATACCAATGGGATTTTATTTAGTAGATTTAGATTATTCAGATTACAGGATTTTCATTGAAGATATTCATGTAACATTGGGATTATCAATATTTTACTTAGTTCTGTTTAGACTTTTATATAAATTTATAAATCCTACCCCTGCTTTACCGCCTGCAATATTTTCAGGTCAAAAAATAATTGCTAAACTTAATCATTTTGCACTTTATATTACCTTATTATCAGTAACAATCTCTGGAACTTTAAAAAAATTATTTAATGGGGAAAGTTTAAATTTCTTGTTTAAAATAAAACTTAAAAGTGACTTTGATAAAGCAGATTTTTTCTATGATATACATATCTATTCAAATTATACTTTAATTGCTTTGATTTCTTTGCATGTATTTGCTGTAATTATTCACAGAATTTTATTTAAAGAAAATATTTTAAAAAGAATTACCTAAATAAATTCAAATAAATGGAAGATAAAGTTTTTTTTATAATAATTTTGGCTACTATTATGCATGCTAGCTGGAATGCTATGGTCAAAAAGCATTCGGACAAAACTGTAGCCTTGGCTGGAATAATTCTTGGCCATATACCGTTATCAGTAGTTGCAATAATTATTTTACAAGAAAATTCACTTTTTTATTTGATTGATTTAAATGAATTTTTTTATATGAACCAAAATTATCTCCATCAATTTGAACTGGTATCAAATCATTTCCATCAATTGTAATGTTTTGTGCATAAGTAGTAATAACATTTTTGTTTTTACTTAAATCACCATTAAGAATTATTAATAATATAGAATATAATAAACTGATCCTAGTCAAATCCTTAAAAATATAGGTGACTAATTTATCTTCAAAAATATTTGTTTTATTTATTTTATGATGTCCAGCGTAATATTTGGTATTTGAGGATAATATCCAGTCTGCTTGATAAAATTGCCCATCAAAAGTTACATTTAATTTTTTATTATTCATAAATAAGAAATATTGAAAACCTTTGATGCCAAAAATAATTTTACCAAGAATTTTTTTAATTTTTGAATTAATTGAATGAACAATTTTTGCATCCCATCCTATACCAGCCATTAAAAAGAAATAATTTTCGTTAATTTTTACAAGATTGGAGGGTTTATAATTATTAGAAACCAACACATTTACTATATCATCAACTTTTTTATTCATTGATAATTCAGCTTGAAGCAAATTTGCAGTACCAGCAGGAATATAACCTATGGCAAAATCGTCTTTAAAATTAAAATTATTTTTAATTAATTCATTAATTGCAAAAGAAACTGAACCATCACCACCAGCTACTATTAGTCGATCATAATTTTTTTGATTAAAATCTTTAAAAATTTTCTTAGCTTGATTTATTGTTTTTGTTTCAAAGTAGTCCACAGAATTATTTTCTTTTAACTTAGATAAAACCCTTTTTATGAATTTTGATTTTCTTCCAGAAGAAGAGTTTAGATTGTAAATCAAACAATATAACATAATTAATCCTTAAAAAATTTTTAACAAATCTTTAACATTCAAATGAGATAAAAATTAAATGATTCGTGTTACAGTTGTGTTAAAAAATGATTTTTTAAATGCCTAACATACTTAAATATAAAAGTATTTTTATTTCTGATTTACATTTGGGTACCAAAGGTTGTCAGGCAAATAAACTTTTAGAGTTTTTTAAAAACTCAAGATCTGAAAATCTTTATCTTGTAGGAGACATTATAGATATCTGGGCAATGCAAAAAAGTTTTTTTTGGCCTCAAGAACATAATGATGTAATTCAAAAAATTTTAAGAAAAGCAAGGCATGGTACTAAAGTTTTCTACATAATGGGTAATCATGACGAAATGTTAAGAAAATTTATCCCAATGCATTTTGGTGACATCCATATGGTTAATAGAGTTATTCATGAAACAAATGCTGGAAAAAAATATGTTGTTGTTCATGGTGATGCTTGGGATGGGGTTATGAAACATGCTAAATGGTTATCTAAACTTGGATCAATAGCCTATAATTTATTGTTACAATTAAATGTAATAATTAACTTTTTTAGAAGGTTGAGAGGAAAAGAATATTGGTCTCTTGCAAAATTTTTAAAGTATAAAGTTAAAAATGCAGTTAAATATATTGGTGAATACGAAAAAACAGTCTCAGATTATGCAAAAAGAAAAAAATTTGATGGAATTATTTGTGGTCACATCCATCATGCTGAGGATAGAGATTTTAATGGGGTCAATTATTTAAATTGTGGAGACTGGGTTGAATCCTGCACTGCATTAGCTGAAAATTATGATGGTAGTTTTGAAATATTATATTGGGACAAAATAAGAGAACAATATTTAGGCGCTAAAAAAATAATTAAACCAATTAAAACCGAAGAATTAAAAAAAGCTTCATAATTAATGAAAATTTTAATTGCGACAGATGCATATTTTCCACAAGTAAATGGTGTCGTAAGAACCTTACATGAAACAGGCAATATATTAAAAGAACAAGGTCATTCTATAGAATATATTACACCCGACTTATTTTTAACTTTTCCGATGCCGAAATATAATGAAATTAGATTATCAATTAATGTTTGGCCAAGAGTTGGTAGTTTAATAAAGAAAATAAAACCTGATGCAATTCATATCGCTACCGAAGGCCCTATAGGGACTATGGCAAGAAGATATTGTTTAAAAAATAATCTAAAGTTTACTACGAGTTTCCATACAAGATTTGATAAATATCTAAAACTTTACTTTCCTATTATACCAGCAAAATGGGCCGAAAAATTTTTAGCAAATTTTCATAATAAGGCTGAGAGAATTTTAGTAACTACAGAGTCTATGAGAAAAGAATTAATCGATATAGGTATAGATGACGATAAAATGATTACTTGGACTAGAGGAGGAAATCATGGAGCTTTTAAGAACCCTAAAAAAATTGATTTACCTCATAAAAGACCTATTTGGATTTATGTTGGAAGAGTTGCAGTTGAAAAAAACATAAGAGCTTTCTTAGAATGTGATTTAGAAGGTACAAAAATAATTATAGGAAAAGGACCTGATTTAAAAAAATTGAAAAAAGAATTTCCTAAAGATATTTTTTTAGGGGAAAAAACAAATGGTGAATTAGCATCACATTTTGCATCTTCTGATGTTTTTGTTTTCCCTAGTAAAACAGATACATTTGGAATTGTAGTTACAGAAGCTTTAAATTGTGGAACACCTGTTGCTGCGTATCCTGTTCCAGGTCCTAAAGATATATTTGAAGGATCCAAAATAAATTGTTTAGATAATGATCTTAAAGTTTCGGCACATAAAGCTTTGAAAGTTAATAGAAATGATTGTCTTGAATTTGCAAAAAAATTCACTTGGGAAGAAACAGCAAAAATATTTTTTAACAATATTTCACCAAATCATTAGTTAATTTTTCCTTAATTTGATTGCATTAAAAAGTGTAATGATGCAAAATTAACCTTTCTAAATTTATGGAATATTTCATCATTCTACTCATAGTTGTGATAGTTTATCTTCTCTATTTACTTAATCAAAAAAAAAACAAATCAATAAATACCGCTACAATAATCAATAAAAGAGAGGAAAAAACCAAAAGAGTAATTATTGATGAACTTGAGGATCAGTTTTTTGCATTAAATAAATTTAACATAATTAAATATGCTAATCCAAGTGCATTAAAAAGATTTGGAAGTAATTTAATTGATAAAAACATATCCTCTGTAATTCGAAAACCAGAATTAATAGATAATATTGAAAAAGCTATTGTTGAAAATAAAACAAAAAATATTGATATTGAAATAGACCTCCCATCATATCAATTTTATAAAATTTATATTATTCCTGGTCCAACTCATTTATTTACTGAGCCAGATTCTGTTGTGTTATTTTTAAAAGATTTTACTGAAATTACAAAAGCACAAAAATTTAAAACTGATTTTGTCGCTAATGTAAGCCATGAATTAAGAACACCTTTAATGGCAATCAAAGGATCATTAGAAACAATTGAGGGCCCAGCGTCTGATGATGAAAAGGCTAAAAAAAAATTTATGAAAATAATGACTGATCAATCAAATAGAATGGAAAATTTAATTAATGATCTTTTAATACTCACAAGAATTGAATTAGAAGAACACATAAGGCCAAGCTCTTTAGTTGATATAAATGATCTCTTCAAAACAATCATCAGTAATTTTGAGATTGTTTTAAAAAGAAAGAAATTAAATATTAATTTATCTCTCGCCAATCCAACAATTGTTATTGGAGATGAAAAAAAATTACAAACTGTTTTTTCTAATCTTTTAGATAATGCAATTAAGTATTCAAAGGAAAATAAGTCTATTTTTATATCAAGCAAAATTAGCGACGGTAAATTGTTAGAAAAAAATTTTATGATCAGTATTAAAGACGAAGGTGTTGGCATTCCTCAAAGATATATTTCTAGAATTACAGAAAGATTTTTTAGGGTAGATCTTGAACAAAGTAACAAGGTTGGTGGAACCGGTTTAGGATTAGCTATTGTTAAACATATAGTTACTCAACATCGTGGACACTATGAGATTCTAAGTGAGGAAAATAAAGGAACTGAAATTCAAATTTATTTACCAGCGAAAACTTAGTTTTAAAATTATTATAAAATAATAATTTTAGAAGGTTTTTTTAACATTTCTTTACTTGATTAATGTTAATCTTTTAATTAATTTTCTTATATGATTAAAATATTCAAAAATATTTTGATTTTTGCTTTTTTGTTAAGCTCTATAACAACAAGTGTTTTTTCTAAAGATATCACAACATTATTAAGAAATCAGCAACTTACAGTTTTTGATATTGGAATTTTTAGATTAGAAGCAGATTTAAAAACTTCATATCCTTCTATAAAGGATCATTTAGAAATTACTGAAGCTGAATTTTATACAGACGTAGTTACCTCGTATTCTAGAAATTCAATTGATTTAATCGTTTCTGTTCCTATGAATAAAAATCTCAAGAGGGAAAATTATCTTTCAGATTCTTTTAGATGTAGGAAAATTTTTAATTCTGTAAGAGATTTTTTACTGAGAAATGAAAATTTAAGTAATTATAGATATACTATGGCTACAAGTTATTTAACCTCTATATTTTCAACACCAAGCTCATGGCCTAGCTGGAGATATGATGAAGAAATTAGAAAAGAATTAGTAAACTTAGTAAAATTAGAAATAACTTTACGTCCAAGCAATGAACTCGCACTTAAAGAACGAGTAAACCCTGTTTCATGTATCGGTGGTCTAGAAACTGATATTGATCAGATAATTATATCAAAAAAATACAACTAAAAAGTTACCTTTTTAACAAAAGTGTAACAATTCTGTAATATTAAAGATTCAATAAATTTATACGAGTCAATCATCTTTTAATTAATAAATAACGAAAGGATTAAAGATAATGAAAAAACTAACTATAGTAATTGCTTCTTTAGTTGCACTTTCAATTGCAACTGTTGCTCAAGCAAGAGATCAAATTAAGATAGTTGGTTCTTCTACGGTATTCCCTTACGCAACTGTTGTTGCTGAAAGATTTGGTGGTTCAGGATTTAAAACTCCTGTAATCGAGTCTACTGGTACTGGTGGTGGAGCTAAACTATTCTGTGCTGGTGTAGGTGAACAACATCCAGATATTACAAACGCATCAAGAGCTATGAAAGATAAAGAAAAAGCTCTATGTAAGAAAAATGGTGTTAATGATATCGTTGAGATCGTAATTGGTAACGATGGTATTACATTAGCTTACAGCAAAGATGCAAAACCAGTAAACTTTACTAAAGAACAATTATATTTAGCACTTGCTGCTCATACAGTTGTTGATGGTAAATTAGTTCCAAATATTTATAAAACTTGGGACCAAATTGACCCTAGCTTACCAAAACAAAAAATTTCAGTGATGATCCCACCAGGAACATCAGGAACTAGAGATGCTTGGAATTCTTTAGTAATGAAAAAAGGTATGACTAAAGAAGCTAAAGCTCTTTATAAAGCTGGTTTTGAAGCTGGAAATAAAAAATACAAAAAACCTCAAAAACTTTACAGAGAAGATGGTGCTGCTATTGAAGTTGGAGAAAACGATAGTTTAATCATCCAAAAGTTAACTCAAGATAAAGAAATGTTTGGTTTCTTTGGTTTCAGTTATTTCTTAGCTGCAAAAGATAAATTGCAAGCAGCAAGTATTGATGGTGGACAACCGTCATTAAAGTCTATTCAAGACTACAGTTATGCTGTTGCTAGACCTTTATTCTTCTACGTGAAAAAAGCACACGTTGGAGTAATTCCAGGCTTACATGAGTTTGTGAAAGAATTCACAACTAAGAAAGCTATTGGAAAAGGTGGTTACTTAGCAGACATTGGTTTAGTGCCATTAGACTCTAAGTTGTATAAAACAACTAGAACTAATGCTACGAAGCTAGTTGCTATGGGTAATTAATTATTCCTCAGTTAACAAATGATTAAAAAGGGGTCTTTTTAGACCCCTTTTTTTTAAAAAAAGAGTAAAGTCCTCACTTAAGGAGATTCTGTGAACTTAATATTATTTACATTTATTGTTCTTCTAGGTTTCACAAGCTATTATTTTGGACGCAAAAAAGCATATACAATTCAATCTACAAAAAAAAGATTAACCGCATTACCACAATTTTATGGTTATTATCTTGCAATCTGGTGTGCAATACCAGCCTTTATAATTTTTTCATTATGGGCAATTTTTGAGCCCACAATTGTAAAACTATTAATCTTAAGTGATTATTCAAATCAAGGTTATCTTGATGATGAATTAAATTTATTATACGAAAAATCAAAAGCATTGTCTCGAGGGCAATTCACTGGAGAAATTACACCTTTAATTGAAGCTTCAGCTGAAAAATATTTAAGTCTTCGATCAATAGCTCAAAGTTCAAAAGTTGTTATAGTATTATCTGCAATTATTGCCTCTGTTGCTTATGCGTATAAAAGAATTTCATCTAATTCTAGAACAAGAGAACCAGTTGAAAAATTTTTGAACGCAGTTTTATTTACAGCTTCTTTAGCTGCAATATTAACTACTGTTGGAATAGTTTTCTCACTTATATTTCAAACTATAGATTTTTTTAAAGTAATTCCATTATTTGATTTTGTCTTTGGAACTCACTGGTATCCAGCAAAAGCTTTTGTTAGAGATTCTTCTGAGGCTTTAGATCCGACAATGTATTCAGATACTTTTGGAGCAGTCCCTATTTTTGCAGGTACTTTTTTTATTGCATTTATTGCTATGTGCGTTGCTATCCCAATTGGATTAATGAGTGGAATTTATTTAGCTGAATATGCATCAACTAAAGTTAGACAATATGCAAAACCATTAATTGAAATTTTAGCTGGTATACCAACAGTTGTTTATGGTTTTTTTGCTGCCCTAACTGTTGGACCATTTTTGAAAGAATTAGGAACTTCAATGGGTCTTGAAGTTTCAGCTGAAAGTGCTTTAGCAGCAGGAGGGGTAATGGGTATTATGATTATACCATTTATTTCAAGTTTAAGTGACGATGTAATTACAAGTGTGCCTCAAAGTTTAAGAGATGGAAGTTACGCTATGGGAGCAACTAAATCAGAAACAATTAAGAGAGTTATTTTTCCCGCGGCATTGCCGGGGATAGTTGGATCTATTTTACTTGGTGTTTCAAGAGCTATTGGAGAAACAATGATAGTTGTTATGGCCTCTGGTTTAGCTGCTAATTTAACTTTAAATCCTTTAGAGTCTACTTCAACGATTACAGCTCAAATTGTAGTTATTCTAATTGGTGACCAAGCTTTTGGCGACCCAAAAACGCAAGCTGCTTTTGCTTTAGGTATGTCATTATTTTTAGTAACACTTTGTTTAAATATTGTGGCCTTGAGAGTAGTTAAAAAATATAGAGAAAAATATGAATAAAAATAAAGAACAATTATTAAATAAAAGATATAAAGCTGAACAGCGATTTCGCTTATACGGTCTGAGTGCAATTTTTATGGCACTTTTATTTTTAACAATCTTTATTTTTAAAATTTTTTCAACTGGCTATTCAGCTTTTCAAAAAACATGGCTTATTGTTCCAGTAACTTTCGATGCTGAATTAATGATGTTAGACCAAAATCCTTCTAAAGAAGATTTACAGGACGCTGATTATTACGATATAGCATTAAAATCAATGGCTGATTTAGATCCAAACGCCAATGAAGATCAAGAAAATGAATTGAAGAGAATGGTGTCTTATTTTTTTGAAAAAGAAATTAAAAATGAACTTTTAAATGACCCTAATTTAATAGGAAAAACAAAGGAAGTTTATCTAACTGCTTCAGATGATTTAGACCAAGTCTTTAAAGGAAATTATCCAAGAGATTTACCTGAAGACCAAAGAAGAGTAAGCGATTATCAATTAAAAATTTTTGATCAACTTGTTGCAAATGGTAAGGTTGAAAGTAAATTTAATATAAGTTTTTTTACAAATGCTGACTCAAGAGAAGCTGAGCTAGCTGGAATAGCAAGTTCATTTATGGGCTCAATTTTTTCTATACTTGTTTGTTTAATGATAGCTTTTCCTGTTGCGGTTCTAGCTGCAATCTATCTTGAAGAATTTGCCCCTAAAAATAGATTTACTGATTTTATTGAAGTAAATATAAACAACTTAGCAGCGGTTCCATCTATAGTTTTTGGTCTATTAGGGTTAGGAGTTTTATTGGCTATATTTCAATTACCAAGGTCTACCCCATTAGTTGGAGGTATCACTTTGTCCTTAATGACCTTACCAACAATAATTATAGCTGCTAGAGCATCTTTAAAAGCGGTTCCACCAAGTATAAGAGAGGCAGCACTTGCTATGGGAGCAAGTCGAATGCAAACCACAATGCATCATACAGTTCCTCTTTCTATGCCTGGCACGTTATCAGGAACAATAATTGGTTTAGCTCAAGCTTTAGGAGAAACTGCACCCCTAATTTTAATTGGAATGGTTGCTTTTGTTAACACGATACCTGGATCACCCATGGATCCTGCTGCAAGCTTACCAGTTCAAATTTATATTTGGGCTGAAAGTGCTGAAAGGGGATTTGTAGAAAAAGTTTCGGCATGTATAATGGTCTTACTTGGCTTTTTAATAATAATGAATTTATTTGCCCAAATAATAAGACATAAGTTTGAGAAAAAATGGAGTTAAAATGATAAAGATTAAAGCAAAAGATGTTGATGTTTTTTATGGAAAAAAACAAGCACTCTTTAATATAAGTTTAGATATTGAGGAAAATCAAGTAACGGCATTAATTGGTCCATCTGGTTGTGGTAAATCAACTTTCCTAAGATGTCTTAATAGAATGAATGATGTAATTGATATCTGTAGTGTTAAAGGAGAAATTTTAATTAATGATTTTAATATCAATGATAAAAGTTGTGATGTCGTAAGACTAAGAGAAAAAATTGGCATGGTTTTTCAAAAACCCAATCCTTTCCCAAAAACTTTATATGAAAATGTATCTTACGGTCCAACAATTCATGGTATGGCTCAATCAAAACAAGAAATGGATGAAATTGTTGAAAATAGTTTGAAAAAGGCTGCACTATGGGAAGAGGTAAAAGATAGGTTGCATGAACCTGGAACTGGATTATCTGGAGGACAACAGCAAAGACTTTGTATTGCTAGAGCGATTTCTGTAAGACCTGAAGTTATATTAATGGATGAGCCTTGTTCAGCATTAGATCCAATAGCAACAGCACAAATTGAAGAATTGATTGATGAGTTAAAAAAAGAGCACACAATAATAATTGTAACTCATTCTATGGCTCAAGCAGCACGTGTTTCTCAAAATACAGGTTTTTTTCATTTAGGACAATTGATTGAACATGGATCTACTGATAAAATATTTAAGAATCCTGATAATAAAAAAACGCAAGATTATATAACAGGGAGGTTTGGATAATGTCTGAAGCACCACATACAGTTAAATCTTACGAAGAAGAACTAAAAAATCTTAATGCTAATATAATTAAAATGGGAAGTGCATGTGAAGATTCTTTAGGTAAAGCAATTCAAGCCATTACAACAAGAGATAACAATATTGCAGAAGCTGTTATTCAAGAAGATGAAAAAATAGATAAATATGAGACTTTAATTGAACAGCAAGTTGTGAATTTAATTGCTTTAAGACAACCTATGGCAATTGATTTAAGAGAGACAGTAACGGCTTTGAAAATGTCTTCAGATTTAGAAAGAATAGGTGATTTGGCAAAAAATATATCCAAGAGAACACTTTTGCTTAATGAAAATCTTCCAAAGAATTTGGTAGACGCATTGAATAGAGTAGCTACCAATGTTCAAAAACAATTAAAATCAACATTAGATGCTTATCTAGAAAGATCTGCGCCAATGGCAGTAAATGTTTGGGAAAGTGATGAGCAAATAGATGATCTAACAAATCTTTGTATGCAAGAAGTTATAAAATATCTAAAAGAAAATAAAAAAAATTTAGAAGATGGAACCCATTTATTGTTTGTAACTAAAAACATAGAGCGTATTGGTGATCATACTACAAATGTTGCAGAACAAGTTTATTATGTAGTTAAAGGCGAATATTTAGAAGGTGATAGACCCAAGGGAACAGAGCCAATTGTAACCGGAGAAAAATGATTTATGACAGCTCATGTTTTCATAGCTGAAGATGAAGCATCAATTGTTAGTTTGTTAAAGTACAATCTTGAAAAAGAGGGTTATAAAGTTAGTCATTCAGAAAATGGAGAAGATGCTCTTAAACAAATAAAATCAAAACAGCCAGATTTAATATTAATGGATTGGATGTTACCAGAATTATCTGGTGTTGAAATTTGTAAAAACTTAAAAAAAGATAATAAGTTTAATGATATTCCTGTCATTATGTTAACTGCAAAAGGAGAGGAAGAAGACAAATTAAAAGCATTTGATACAGGTGCAGATGATTATGTAACTAAACCTTTTAGTCAAAAAGAATTGAATGCTAGAATTAAATCTTTATTGAGAAGATCTAAACCTCAATCATCATCAGACATTGTAGAATTTACTGATTTAAAAATAGATCGGATTACAAAAAGAGTTTATAGAAAAGATAAAGAAATTACTTTGGGTCCAACTGAATTTAAACTCTTAGATTTTTTTATCAAAAATCCAAAAAGAGTTTATTCAAGAGAACAACTCTTAAATAATGTTTGGGGAGAAAACATATACGTTGAGTCACGAACGGTTGATGTACACATAAGAAGATTAAGACAAGCAATTAACATACAAAATACAAAACCTTTGATTAGAACAGTTAGGTCAGCTGGTTATTCTTTAGAAACTTGAAGATCTTTGGGCCTTATAAATTCTTTTAATACTCCTTTTTTCTCAACTTCATTCCAGGATTTAATATCAAACTCAATTTTTGCAAATGCTGCTGTTGGGAATTTATAATTCATTAGTTTAAAATTATTCGTTTTATGATTTTTTGTAAGATTTCGTACTAAATTTTTCACTGATGGTTCATGGTTTATAATCAAAATTGATTTATATTCACTGGATATTTCTTTAATTTTTTTTACAATTGCATTCTCATCAACTAAATATAAATCTTTTGAAAAATTAACTTTTTTTGGCTTATTAATTTTCTTGGATAAAATTTGAAAAGTTTTTTTTGTTCTTTTTGATGGTGAAATTAATGCATAATCAAATTCAAATTTTTTTTTAACAAAAAATTCACAAATCATTTTTGCATTTTTCTTGCCTCTTTTACTAAGTGGTCTATCAAAATCATTAATACTTAAATCATCCCAACTAGATTTTGCGTGTCTCATGACGTATAATTGATACATAAAATCTAAATATATGACTGCTTTAAAAAAACAACACAAAGAAGAGTTGAAATCTAAATATATAAATAGAGAGCTTTCTTGGTTAAAATTCAACGATAGAGTACTTTTAGAGGCGCAAAATATCGAAAATCCTCTTTATGAAAGAGTAAAGTTTTTATCAATTGCTGGGTCTAATCTAGATGAATTTTTTATGGTCCGTGTAGCTGGGTTATATAGTCAAATAAAACAAGAAGTTGACTCACTAAGCTCTGATGGTTTGTCACCTGAAGAGCAAATGGATGAGGTAGTGCTTGAAACTAAGAATCTATTAAAAAAACAGAACAAAATTTTTATTCAACTGATTATGGAATTAAAAAAAAATAATATCAATTTAGTTAAACCAGTTAATTTAAATACTAAGGATAAAAAAAAACTTTTAGAAATATTTAAAGAAGAGATTTACCCTTTATTAACACCATCAGCAATTGATCCTGCGCACCCATTTCCATTTATAATCAATCAAGGAAGAGCAATCGTAATGAAGTTAAGAAAAAAAAATAAAAAAAGGATTTTAAACTCAATAATTGTAATACCAAAAGCATTATCTAGATTTATTGAAATAGAGTCTTCAAAAAATCATAAGAAGTTTGTTATTCTAGATGACGTAATAAGTTTTTTTGCTAATGAAATTTTTCCAGATCATGATTTAGAAAAGAAAATGATTTTTAGAGTAATAAGAGACAGCGATGTAGAGATTCAAGAGGAAGCAGAAGATTTAGTTAGATCTTTTGAATTGGCTTTAAAAAGACGTAGAACGGGTGACATTGTTCGTTTAGAGGTTCTTGAAAATAGCGATAACGAATTGGTAAGATTTATAACTAATAAATTAGATATAAATCCTGACTATATTTATGATGTATCTGGCCTTGTTGGAATTCAAGATATAGATCAAATATGTAAAGTAAAAAATCCAAAACTAAGATTTAAGCATTTTACGCCTAGAGAAGTTGAAAGATTAAAAGAATATAATGATAATTTTTTTGAAACTATTAAAAAGAAAGATTTAGTTGTTCATCATCCTTTTGAAACATTTGACTCAGTAATTGAATTTTTAAATCAAGCAGCAAATGATAAAAAAGTTATAGCTATTAAACAAACTTTATATAGAACAACTCTAGACTCACCAATTGTTAAAGCTTTAATAACAGCTGCAGAGAATGGAAAAACAGTTACCGCTTTAATTGAAATTAAAGCTAGATTTGATGAGGAAGCTAATATTCAACTATCAAGAAGTTTAGAAAAAGTAGGTGTTCAAATTGTTTATGGTTTTGCTAAATATAAAACTCATGCAAAATCATCATTAGTTTTAAGAAGAGAACAGGGTAAAATACAAACTTATTTTCATTTAGGAACTGGCAATTATCATCCAGTAAATGCTAAAATTTACACTGATTTGTCTTTATTTAGTTGTGATAAGAAAATGGCATCAGATGTTGAAAAGTTTTTCAATTATGTAACAGGATACGCAAAACCAAGAAATTTAAATAAAATTTCTATTTCGCCAGTAAATATGAGGCAAACCTTAAATGAAAATATTGATGCTGAAATTAAAAATTCCAAAAATGGAAAATTTGCAGCTATTTGGGCAAAAATGAACTCTTTAGTAGATCCAGAAATTATTGATAAATTTTATGAAGCTTCGAATGCTGGTGTAAAAATTCATTTATTTGTAAGGGGTGTTTGTTGTTTAAGACCAGGAGTAAAAGATAGATCAGAAAACATATTTGTAAAAAGTATCATAGGAAGATTTTTAGAGCATTCTAGAATTTACTGCTTTAGTAATGGTACAAAAAAAATGCCTAATAGAAATGCAAAAGTATATATTTCGTCAGCTGATTTAATGCCGAGAAATTTAAATCGAAGGGTAGAACTTCTAGTCCCAATTGAAAATGAGACTGTTCATGAACAGATCTTAGATCAAATAATGTTGGCAAATTATCTTGATACTAATCAGAGCTGGGAACTTGAAGCTGATGGTAATTATAAAAAAATTAAATATAGTAAGAGCGATTCCTTTTCAGCTCATGAATATTTTATGAATAATCCGAGCTTATCTGGAAGGGGTAAAGCTAAATTAAAAATGCAGCCTAAACAACTGCACTTAAGATTGATTAAAAGTGGAAGTAATTAAAAGTAAAAATAGTTTAAAATTAAATCAGGCAAAATTAGCTATAATAGACATTGGATCAAACTCTATAAGAATGCTAATTTATGAAGATTTCAGTTCTTCTCGTGTGCCTTTTTTTAATGAAAAAGCAGTTTGTGAACTTGGAAAAAATTTAGATAAATCCAAAAAACTTCACAGATCTGGTACCGAATATGCTTTAAAAGTTTTAAAAAGATTCTCTGAAATTTTAAATGTTTCAAAAATCACAAATCTTAAAATCATTGCAACAGCAGTTTTAAGAGAAGCAACTGATACAAAACCATTTATTAACGAAGTTGAAAAACTTTTTAAAACTAAAATTAATATATTATCAGGTGAAGAAGAAGCTGAATGCTCAGCTGAGGGAGTAAAAATAGGCTTTGAAAATGTCAATGGATTAGTTGCTGATCTTGGAGGTGGTAGTTTAGAATTAGCTCGAGTTGAAAATAATATAGTTACTAATAAAACCTCATTACCTATTGGAGTTTTAAGATTATTAAATAATCCTATAGTTAAAAAAAGAAATTTAGCAAAATATATCAAAAAATTATTAAAAGAAGAAAAATGGCTTTCAAAAAAGAAATTTAATAATCTATATTTAGTTGGAGGTACCTGGCGAGCATTATTTAAATTACATCTTATTCAAAATAATCATCCGGTACATATAATTCATCAATATAGTATCGATAACAATGTTTTATCTAAGTTTGTTGAAAAAATTTCATCTTTTAATAAATCTAAACTTAAAACAGTTGAGTATATTTCAAAATCTAGAACACCGTATTTACCTTATAGTTGCATTATACTTGATGAAATTATGAGAGTTACAAATCCAAGAAATATAATTTGTTCTATAAGCGGTTTGCGTGAAGGTTCTTTATCAATTGACTATTTTAAAGATGTAAAAGAATCAGAAATTTTTCATAAAGCACTTGAGAATATTGCAAAAAAAAGAGGTGATCTAGGATCGAACTATAAAAAATATTATGATTTTATTCAGCCAGTTTTTGAAGGCAATGAACATTTTAATAATAAATTATTATATTTGGCATGTGTATTAAGCCATATGGATTGGGGATTAGGAGCATTTCAAAAAGCCGAATTGGTATTTCAAGAAACGATAAACACTCCGTTACTTAGGCTGACACACAAAGAAAGAATACAATTAGCTTTGTCATGTTATTGGCGCTACTGCAGTATCAAATATAATCCAAAAATGGAGTATCTAACTTTTTTAAATAATAATGAAATTTTTTCAAGCAAACAAGTGGGAGCAGCATTAAGATTTTCGCAATCATTGACCTCGATATCTACGATATTCTTGGAGGAGTTTAAATTATATAAAAGAGGTAATGCTGTATTTTTAAAAATTCCATCACAACATCAAGAAATAATCTCAAATCAAGTTACCAAAAGATTTAAAGCTCTTGCTAGAGAATTATTTTTAGAGCCAAGAGTAATTTATTCAAATAATTCACGATAAATTAAATTTAATACTACTTTTAATTGAGTGATATTTTTTTTGTAAAATTATTTTAATTTAAATTAAATAATTAGTTAAATTTTCTGTCATATCTTTCTGAAATTGGTTAATTAAATTAAAAGCTCTCCCTTAAGAAATACGCTCAGTAAAATTTATTGAGCGTATTTTATTTAAATCATATATATATAAGAACTAATATATAAATTCATTTAACCTTAACAATTAATAAATTATTTTGTAACATAGTTTATCTATAAGAACTTAACAAAGTTTAAAATAAAATTATTATCCCCTGTTTAAATTTTGTCGATTAACTACTTTCTCCCTTCTCTTAAATTAAGAAGGGAGAAAGACGATTTATTTGATATTAATTATTTATAGATGTAGGAGATTGTTTAGCATTCTTCTTAGCAAGCTTTTTTGCTTTTTTTTCAGCAACCTTTTTTTCTAGAGCAGCAATTTTAATATTAACTTTTGACAATTTTTTTTCTTTTGTCGTAATTTTATTTTTCAATCTATCAATTACTTTTAAAATTTTTGTTTTTTTCTTTTCATTTTTTTTTAATTTTCTTCCCATTTATACCTCCAAATTATTATTATATGACTAATTTAATCACATAATTCATAAATCTAAAAGTAAATTTGATACAACTTATAGTTTATAGATTTTTAATATTTTTTATTAAATATAAAAACATTGCTATATGAGAACTATTATTGAATTTTTGGTTTAATATTAATTTAAATATGTCTCTTTGATTAAATAGATGAATTTTAATACCTTTTTCTGGCTTCGAAATTTTAATTAAGTTTTTTGTGTAATAACCAGTAATTTTAGTGGTTAGTCTTCCAGGTTCAGTATAAAAAGTTATTATTTTACTCAATTTAGATCTTGATCTATATCCTGTTTCTTCTCTTAATTCTTTGTGTGCTGATTGCAAAGTTGTTTCCTTTTTTTCCACTATGCCAGAAGGAAACTCGTAATTAATTTTGTTAATTGGAACTCTTTTTTGGGAAACTACTATATATTTGTCTTTAATCTTAGGTATTACTAATGAAAGATTAGAAGTTTTAAGATAATGATAAAACTCTTTTTTTTTAAATTTTTTGTTAATTAAACTTATTCGATTGGTAAGTTTTATATTTTTCAATTTTTTTCTAAAAATAACTTTTTAACAATAAATACAGCAATTAACATTCCAATAAGCTCAGCCAAAATATAATAAGGAGTGTTTAAATAACTAATACCTGTAAAAGACTCTGTAAATGTTCTGGCAATTGCAACAGCTGGATTTGCAAAAGAAGTTGAAGAAGTAAACCAATAACCAGCAGTAATATAAAGACCAACACTAGCAGCAACAGCAATTTTACCTGAATTAATAGAGCCAAAAATTATTATTATAAGCCCTAATGTTGCTACTGCTTCAGATGTGAATATGTAAATCCCATCTCTTGATTTTGTAGATAATTCATAAATTTCGTTTTCAAAAAAGAAATTAGCTAATCCAACACCAATCAAGCAACCAACCAATTGAGCAATTATATAATATGGTAGCAATTTCTTTTTTAATTTACCTGTCATTGTCATAGCAATACTTACAAATGGGTTAAAGTGAGCTCCTGATACATCGGTAAATACTGTAATAAGCACAAATAAACCTGCCCCTGTTGCTATAGTATTAGCTATTAACATCACAGCAACATCATTAGTTAGGTTTTCAGCCATTAAACCTGAGCCAACAATAATCATTACTAAAAAACAACTTCCTATTAATTCAGCAAGAAAATAACGACTTTTATTTTTCATTTATTAGTTCCTTTATTCTTTTGTGAATATTATTGTAAACTTTTTCAATAATTTCATCTTTTTTATTTAAGTCATTTGTTTCATTGAGTAATTTAACAGGATCTTCTATGTCCCAATGAATTAATTGATCTTTATTAGGCCAAATAGGACAGACTTCATTATTGGCATTATTACAAACTGTAACAACATAATCCATTTTAACTTGACTATTAATAAATTCATTAAAATTTTTAGATCTATAATTTGAAAGATCATAATGTTTTGATAATAAATAATTCTTCACATCTTCATTTACTTTTCCTGTTGGATTGCTCCCAGCGCTAAAACCTTTATACATATTATTATACTCATTATTTATTATACTCTCAGCAATAATACTTCTTGCGGAGTTTCCTGTGCAAACGAAAAGAATGTTTTTCATCAAATAATAACTTTATAAATTCCAATTAAAAATAAAGGCACTTGTAAGCCAAAGTTTGTAAGAATAGCTTTATCTTTGCTCATAAAACCAGCTATTGTCCAGCCTACTACACCTAATCCATGAAAATAAATATTTAATGGGTATATATTCAAGTTTGTTAAAAGTATTCCTGTTAATACTAAAAAGGTACTTATCCATTTAAGATATTTTTTTATAAACATATTGTCTCCTCCCTATCTGGTATATTAATATAATGTTAAGGTTTTATTAAAATAAATAATAAGCATCATAATTTATGAAAAAACTTTGGTCTGCCAGCAAATCAGAAATTGCAAATTCAAATCTTGCAAATTATGAAGGTTATATCTCACAAAAATACAACCAAAAGTTCAAAGGAAATTATAAAAATATTTTAACTTGGAGTATAAAAAATTCAGCTAAATTTTGGGAGTCGATCTGGGATTATAGTAAAGTTAAAGGTAATAAGGGCTCGATAAATTTAAAGAAATCCAAAACATTTTATAAAAATTACTTTCTATCAGATTACAAATTAAATTTTGCAGAAAATTTATTATCAAAAAACGACAATTCTAAAGCAATAACTTTTATAAGCGAAAATGGGTATAAAGAAAAAAGAACATGGAAACAATTAAACATAAATTCAAATAAAATAATTAGTTTTCTAAAATCAAATAATATTAAAAGCGGTGACAGAGTTGTAGCTTATCTTCCAAATATAATTGAAACAGTTGAATATTTTATCGGAACAAGTGCTATTGGTGCAATTTGGTCATCATGCTCTCCAGATTTTGGAGTTAAAGGAGTTATTGAAAGATTTGCACAAATTAAACCTAAAATATTAGTTATTGCAGATAGATATTATTATAATGGAAAAGAGATTAATGTTATTGAAAGACTTCCAGAAATATTAAAAAAAATTAAATCAATTAAAAGAGTAGTTGTCTTAAGTTATCCTGGTAAAATGCTTACTAAATTTAAGAAAATTAAGGGAATTAAGTATTTTTATTCTAAAGATATAAAAAACATAAAAAAAACAAATCATATATTAAAGAAATTTAACTTTAATCATCCTTTAGCTATCCTTTACTCAAGTGGAACTACAGGAAAGCCCAAGTGTATTTGTCATAGGACTGGTGGAGTACTGCTTCAGCATTTAAAAGAACATCAACTGCACTGTGAAATTAAGCCAGGAGATAATATTTTTTATTTTACTACATGTGGTTGGATGATGTGGAATTGGCTCGTAAGCTCTCTTGCATCTAAAGCATCGATTTTACTTTTTGATGGTTTTCCAATGTATAAAAAAAATGATTTATTATTAAAAGTGGTAGATAAAGAAAAGGTTAAATTACTTGGAGTTAGTGCAAAATATATTGATAGCCTTAAAAAATTAAATCTTAAAATAAAAAGTAAATTTAAACTTAAAAATCTTAAAGTGATTTGCTCAACTGGCTCACCTTTATCAAAGGAAGGTTTTGAATATATTTATAAAAACGTCAAAAAAAATGTTCACCTTTCATCTATATCTGGTGGAACTGATATTGTTTCCTGCTTTGTTTTGGGAAATATTTATCAACCTGTTTATTCTGGAGAAATACAAGCAAATGGCCTTGGTTTAGATGTAAAGGTCTATAGCGAGAAAGGTAAATCTAAAATTAATCAAAAAGGTGAGTTAGTTTGCTGTTCTCCATTCCCTTGTGTGCCAATAAAATTCTGGAAGGATAATAATAATAAAAAGTTCGAAAAAGCTTATTTTAAAAGATTTAAAAACACATGGCACCACGGTGACTATGCTCTTAAAACTAAAAGAGGTGGCTATATTATTTATGGAAGATCTGATGCAACATTAAATCCTGGTGGTGTTCGACTGGGTACCGCTGAAATTTATTCTGAGGTTGAAAAGTTTAAAGAAATTAAAGAGTCTATAGTTGTCGGCCAGTCTTGGGATAATGATATTAGAATAATTTTATTTGTAATACTAAACAATAAATATGAACTAAATGAAGAATTAAAACTCAAAATGAAAAAACAAATTAGGTTTAACGCTTCACCTAGACATGTTCCATCTAAAATCATTCAAGTAAGCGATATTCCTAGAACTAAAAACAATAAAATAGTAGAGTTAGCTGTAAAAAACATAATAGAAGGTAATCAGATTAAAAATAAAGAAGCCTTGGCAAACCCTAAGATTCTTGATGAATTTAAAGATATAAAAGAATTAAAAAATTAATGATTAAAGATATTATAAAAAACTTAAAACCGTCCTCTACTCTACTTATTAATGAAGTTTCAAATAAAATGGAGAAAGAAGGAAAGAAAGTTTATAAATTTGGTTTTGGTCAATCCCCTTTTAAAGTTCCTGAGGATGTAGTAGCTGAGTTAAAAAACAATGCTCATCAAAATAGCTATTTACCAATGCAAGGATTAAAAGAGCTAAGAGAAGCTATTGCTAAATATATTTCTTCAAAAAAAAAATTAGAATATAAACCAGAAAATATAATTGTAGGTCCTGGTTCAAAAGAACTTATGTTCTTACTTCATATACTTTTTGATGGAGAAATTATTTTACCAGCACCAAGCTGGGTATCATACGCTCCACAAGCAATAATAGGTAGAAATAAGATTAAATGGTTAGAATGCTCTAGAGAAAATAATTGGTTTCCAACAGCTGAGGAATTAGAAAAATTATTAAAAGAAAATAAAGATCAAAAATATTTACTTTTTTTAAATTCACCTAATAATCCATCTGGGCAAATTTGTGGAAATTTAGAAGAGCTTGCTGCATTATCAAAAAAATACAATTTATACTTCTTGTCAGATGAAATTTACTCTGAATTATCTTTTGAAGATAACTATAAATCAATTGCAATATATGCCCCTGATAAAACAATAATAAGTACAGGTCTTAGTAAATGGTGTGGCGCTGGCGGATGGAGACTTGGATATTTTATTATTCCAGAAAATTTATCAAATATTACAAATCAACTTAAAGTTTTAGCAAGTGAGACTTTTTCATCTGTAAGCGCACCAATCCAGTACGCTGCAATTACAGCTCATAAAAATAATCATGATGATTATATTCAAAAATCAAAAAATATTCTTAAATCTGTTGGAAATTATGTTTATGAAAATTTAAAATCAAATGATGTTTTAATAAACAAACCTCAAGGTGGATTTTATTTAATGCCAGAGTTTGTTGGAAAAAAATTTAATTCCTCAAGTGAAATGTGTAAAGATATTTTAGAAAAAACAGGAGTTGCATTACTTCCTGGATCAGATTTTGGTTTTAAAGAAAATAAATTGTTAGCAAGATTAAGCTTCACAGATTTTGATGGTAAAAATTTTATGGAAAAAACCCATAATGAAAAACTAGATAATCAAACTATTAAAAATTTTGCACCCAAGGTTGTAGAGGGTGTAAATAGATTAAAAAATTGGTCTAAATAAATTAATTCTTAGCTCGACAATATCTAAATAAAGATGATAAAATTTTTTTATAAATAATAAGGGGGGAAGTTATGAGAAAAATAATCTCAAGAATATCTGCCATCTTTTTATTAGTTGTATCAACTCTGTCATTTACAACTATTGCTAAATCAGCAGAGTTTTTTACAATTGGTACAGGTGGACCTACTGGAGTTTATTTCCAGACTGGAAACGCGATATGCAAAATGCTTCACAAATATGCAACTAGTTCAGAGCATGGAAGAAGCAAAGCTAATTCGGATAAAGCATACAGATGTACTGCGCCTTCAACTGGAGGTTCTAATTATAATATTGGACAAATTAAAGAAGGTGAATTTCAATTTGGTGTTGCTCAATCTGACTGGCAGTATCATGCATACAATGGTTCAAGTAAATGGGAAGGAAAACAATACAGTAATCTAAGAGCTGTGTTTTCTGTTCACAACGAGCCATTTCAAATTTGGGCTAGAAAAAAAGCTAAAGTTAAAGATTTTGCTGGCTTAGAAGGAAAAGTAGTTAACATTGGTAACCCTGGTTCTGGTCAAAGAGGAACTATGGAAGAGTTAATGAAAGCTAAAGGTGTTAGCAATAGTTTCTTTAAATCAGTAACTGAATTAACTTCATCAGAGCAAGTTAAAGCACTTTGTGATGGTAAAATTGATGCCTTTGGTTATTCTGTTGGTTTTCCAAATGGTGCAATGGAACAAGCTGCAACATGTGGAGCTAAAGCATTACCAATCAATTTAACAGGTTCGGAAGTTCAAGGATTAATAAGCGGAGCTGATTACTATGCTCAAGCAATTATTCCAAAAGGAACATACACAGGTCAGAAAAAAGACGTTACTACTTTTGGTGTTAAAGCTACTGTAGTTACAAGTGCTGACGTTTCTGAAGAACTTGTATACTTAGTTACAAAAGCTGTTTTCGAAAACTTTGATGATTTTAGAAAACAACATCCTGCTTTTGCACCTTTGAAAAAGGAAAATATGATAGCTGACGGATTATCAGCTCCATTACATCCTGGTGCTCTTAAATACTATAAAGAAGCTGGATTAATGTAATTATTATCCATATTAATTTTAAAGGCCCGATTTTTATTGGGCCTTTTTTTTAGGATGGTATAAAATTCCTTAATGAGTGAATCAGTAGATAATATCAAAACCAAAATTCAAGAAGATATTTCTCCAACAAAAAGGTTATCTGGTTTTCATTTAAAAATAGTTGGATACATAGCAATTATTTGGTCACTGTTTCAATTATGGTATGCCTCACCATTTCCTTTTATTTTAGATTTTGGAATGTTTAAAGGATTGCCTGCAAGAGCAATTCATTTAGGTTTTGCTCTTCTGTTAGCTTTTTTAATCTTTCCAATTAGGAAAAATAAAAATATTTCAATATTCGATATATTTATATCTTTGATAGCTCTATTTTGTTGTCTCTATATATATTTTTTTTATGATCAATTAGTTGATAGGGGTGGAGTTTTATTAACAATTCAAATGTTAGGGTTTGAATTTCCATTAGAGTTAGTTATTGGCTTAATAGGTATATTTCTATTGTTAGAAGCCACAAGACGAGTAATTGGAAAACCGCTAGTTATTATTGCTGTTTGTTTTTTATTATTTTCTTATTTTGGGAAATATGCGCCAGAAATCATTTCTCATGGAGGACTATCTTTAAAAAGATTGGTTGGCTTTCAATGGTTTGATCAGGAGGCTATATTTGGAATTCCTATTGGTGTTTCGGTTGATTTCATATTTTTATTTGTATTATTTGGGGCGTTTCTAGAAACAGCTGGTGGCGGAAGATATTTCTTAGATTTAGCGTTTGCTTTAGTTGGAAAATCTAGGGGTGGCCCTGCAAAGGCAGCAATCTTAGGCTCAGGTATGACTGGAATGATATCAGGTTCTTCTGTAGCTAATACTGTAACAACTGGAACTTTTACAATTCCAATAATGAAACAAACTGGTTTCTCAAAAGAAAAAGCAGGAGCAATAGAAGTTTCATCTTCTGTTAATGGACAAATAATGCCGCCAGTTATGGGGGCAGCAGCTTTTGTTATGGCAAGTTTTATTGGGGTAACTTATTTTGAAATTGTAAAACATGCTTTTTTACCTGCAATAATTTCTTATATAGCACTCTTTTACATTTCTCATTTAGAGGCTTTAAAATTAGGACTTAAGGGACTTGAGGAAAAAGATTTACCAAAATTAAAAGAAACTTTTATTTCTGGACTACACTTCCTAATCCCAATTTTTATTTTAATTTATTTATTGGTTTATATGAGACTAACTGCTTCCTACTCAATATTTTATGCTACAATTGCATTAGTTCTGGTTAACTTTATAAACAAGTTAGTAAAAGCACCAAAAGAAACTTCATTTATCTCTAATTTAAAAGATTGGGCTAAGGAAACAGTAATTGGATTAGAGAAAGGTGCAATTAATATGATTGCTGTTGGTGTTGCAATTGCAACAGCAGGAGTAATCGTTGGTGCCGTAGGATCTACAGGATTAAGTACAAATTTAATTTTAGTTATTGAGTCAATTGCTGGTGATAACGTAATAATTTTAATCGCATTAACAATATTATTATGTCTACTACTTGGTATGGGTTTACCGACTACTGCAAACTATGTTGTAGTTGCATCATTAATGTCAATGGTGCTAGTAGATGTTGGTAATGCATCAGGTTATATATTTCCTATAATTGCTGTTCACTTATTTGTATTTTATTTTGGTTTGATGGCTGATGTAACGCCACCCGTTGGTCTAGCATCATATGCTGCAGCAGGAATTTCTGGGGGAGATCCGTTGAAAACAGGTATGCAAGCTATATGGTACAGTTTAAGAACTGGCGTTTTGCCAATCGTATTTTTGTTCAATCATGAATTACTCTTAATTGGAGTTGAAAATTTTTGGCATGCTATATTAGTAATTGTAACGTCTTTAATTGGAATTCTAGTATTTTCTGCAGCTACACAAGCATGGTTTATAAATAAATTAAGATGGTTTGAAATAATAATTTTTTTAATTATTTCTTTATCTTTTTTATCACCTGAGTATGTTTTAAATAAATTTTATCCAAAGTTTAATTATTTAGAGCTTGAGCAGGCCCAAAATCATATCTTTGAGCCAAATAAAGAAGTTCACATAAAAATTACGAGACAAACTGAATATGGAGACAAATATAAATTATTTGTAATAAATAAAAATACTTATGAGGAAAACTTCAATCTGGAAAACTATGGAATAAACCTTGTTAAATCTAATGATAATATAATTATTGATACACTGGACTGGAAAGGAAATGCAAAGAAAAGTGGTTTAGAAATGGATGATATAATAAGTGAAATTAAAATCGAGAATTTTGATAGACCCAATAAAGATTTTATTTATATATTTGCCTTTATCGCTTTAATTTTATTTGGATTTTTAAATTATAAAAACTATAGATTTAGTGACAAGCAATATTAAATTTCTTTAATCTCCAGTAATTATAAGGCCAAGGGGTTACGAAACCAACTGCAAGCATTATTGGAACAACCCACCAATTTAAAATCGCACCACCAGTTAAAAGATAATCGGTTAAATTCATTGCAACTTCCATACTAATCATAGAAATAAAACTCATTCCTAGTGCAGTTTTCAATGCTTGAGAAAAATTAAAGTCTTGCTTTAATAAAATTATTGTCTCTAAAATAATACTTGTAATTAAACCATTGATAATTGCTAGTATCATAATAGCTAAAACTGGCCATGGAATTCCTGTTAATTGAAAAAATAAAATAGTTCCAAAGTCACCTATAGCGCAGCCTAATAAACACCATGCAGTATTTTTTGCACTACGTCTCCAAGTATGTTTGCATCTCCAGTGAAAATTAACTACTGCCTCCATATTAATAAAGTAGTCCCAATTTAATATTTTTCAATGAAACATTTTAGTTTAAATGAGTAAGCAAACTAAAGAAGTTTGCTTACTCTAAAGGGAAAATGAGAAAATTATATAAACTTCGAATTCGTATAATTTTTCAGTGGCTTAATTAGTCCTTTTCGACATAAAATCAAGCCATAATATAATGAGGTTATAAGTTGTCTTATTGATATTTTTTTAAGATCAAATTAAGCTGAAATAATGAGAAAAATCGCCTTATCAATCTCTGAAATCAAAGATATAGAAAAAAGAGAGTTTTTAAGATTAGGAGATTCATTTAAATTGATGGAGCAAGCTGGTGAGGCATGTGCAAAACAAATAATAAAAATTTACAAAAAAAACAGATTTATTGTTGTTTGTGGACCAGGTAATAATGGTGGTGATGGTTTAATATTATCAAGTTGTCTAAGTGAACACGGAAAAGAAGTTGATTTATATTGTTTAGGAAAAAATAACTACAAAGGTGATAGCTTGAAGGCATATAAAAAAAATAAATTAAAAAAAAAACCCCTTGAAGAATTAAATATTAATCAAGATGCAGTTATTGTAGATGCATTATTTGGGATAGGTTTAAATAAAAAAATTGAAGGTATTTTTAAAGAATGTGTTGATAAAATAAATAATTCTAAATTAAAAGTTATAGCTGTAGATATACCATCTGGAGTATACGGAGATAACGGAAAAGTTATGGGTGAAGCAATAAAAGCAGATGTTACTTTGGCTCTACATGCAAAAAAACTTGGTCACAAAATGTATCCAGGATCAAAATTATCTGGAAAAATTAAAATAATAGATATTGGAATTTATCAATAAGCCTATTTATGATCGGAATTCTAGGTGGAATGGGAACTCAAGCGGGTCTAGATCTCTGTAACAAACTTTCAATGTTATACAGAGGAAAATCTGATCAAGAGTATCCTAAATTTTTATTATACAATAAATCAGATATTCCAAAAAGGCCTGAGAATTTAAAAAAATATTATAATGTTTTAAAAGAATTAATTGTCGGTTGTAAATTATTACAAAGAAATCAATGCAAGTTCATTGTAATGCCATGCAACACAGCTCATTATTGGTATGATGATTTAAAAAAAAAAATAAAGATTCCTATTTTAAGTATGCCAGAACAGGCTTATTTGCACACAAAAAAACATTGTAAACCAGAATCAAAAATTGGGCTTTTATCAACTGAAGCAACCATTAAAACAAAAGTTTATAATAAATATTTTAACAATCATTTTCATATTGTTCACCCATCTAAGTTAGTACAAAAAAAATATGTTAATCTTGCAATTAAACTTGTTAAACAAGGAAAAGTAAAAGAGGCATCAAAAGCCATTCAACCAGCGATTACTTATTTTAAACGAATTAGGTGCAATAAAATTATATTAGGCTGCACTGAATTACCTGTGGCTGTATTTGCATTTAAATCATACAAATTTGCAAAAGAATCAAAAATATTTATAGATCCTAACTTAATTTTAGCTGAAGTTTGCAAAGCTAAATACAAATCTATTTAGTTGGATCTGGCACCTTTCTTAAATATGGTTTAACTGCATCCCAACCATCTGGAAATAATTTTTTAGCCTCGTCATCTTTTACAGCAGGTAAAATGATAACATTTTCACCTTTTTTCCAATCCGCTGGAGTTGCAACTTTATGATTTGCAGTTAGTTGCATAGAATCTATAGCTCTCAAGATTTCTAGAAAATTTCTTCCAGTAGCCATTGGGTAAGTAAGAAACAAACCTATTCTTTTATCAGGTCTAATAATGAAAACTGTTCTTACTGTTTGATTGTCAACAGCAGTTCTTCCCATTGAAGTAACTCCTGCATCACCCTCTAACATATTATATAATTTAGCAACTTCTAATTTTTCATCTGCGATAATTGGATATTCTGGTTTCATCCCAGCAACATCTTTAATATCATTCAACCATTTATTATGATCATCTACAGGATCAACGCTTAATCCAATTACTTTAACATTTCTTTTATCAAATTCTGGTTTCATTTTAGCTAATGAACCTAATTCCGTTGTACAAACTGGTGTAAAATCTTTTGGGTGTGAAAACAAAACTCCCCAACTATCTCCTAACCATTCATGAAAAGATATTTCTCCAATTGTTGTATTAGCTTTAAAATCGGGCGCTAAACTATTAATTTTTAATGTCATTATGATCCCCTTTATATTTTTTATATAATCATTATATAACGACTACATTTTTTAACAACAGGGTAAAAAAATATGAATGAATATTTACAATCAATAATTGATAGGGATCCTGCTGCCCGTTCAAAATTAAGTGTCATCCTCACTTACCCAGGTGTAAAAGCAGTTTTCTTTTATAAAATTGCAAATTTCTTTTCACTGGCAAAGTTTCATCTAGTTGCAAAAATAATATCACAATTTTCAAGATTTTTAACAGGAATAGAAATTCATCCAGGCGCAAAAATCGGAAAAAATTTATTTATAGATCATGGTATGGGTGTTGTTATTGGAGAAACATCAGATATTGGAGATAATGTTACAATTTACCATAATGTAACTCTTGGTGGAATATCTCCTAGTATTAACTCAGACCAACAAAGAAATAACAAACGACATCCAACAATTATGAATAATGCAGTTATTGGATCAGGAGCACAAATACTTGGACCAATTACAATAGGAAAAAATTCAAAGATAGGTTCAAATGCAGTTGTTACAAACGATGTTCCAGAAAATGCTGTAATGGTTGGTATACCGGCTAGAAATATTGGAGTATCAAGTGAAGAATTCAAACCATATGCTGTAACTGAAGAAACTAAAAAAGAAAAAAGATAATGAAAAATTTTAAAAATAATTTTATTGAAAGTATAGGAAATACACCGTTAATAAAACTTAAAGCTGCATCTGAAATCACTGGATGTAATATTTATGGTAAAGCTGAATATTTAAACCCTGGCGGATCGGTAAAAGATCGAGCAGCTCTTGCATTAATTAAAGATGCTCAAGAAAAAAAATTAATTTCAAAAGGTGGAATTATTGTGGAGGGAACAGCAGGAAATACTGGCATTGGTTTATGTCTTTTAGGAAATTCTTTAGGTTACAAAACTATTATTGTAATGAATGACAATCAAACTAAGGAAAAAAAAGATACTTTGAAAAATATTGGTGCTGATTTAAGACTAGTACCGCCAAAACCTTATAAGGATGATGGTAATTATGTAAAAGTTGCAGGTAGATTAGCTGACGAATTAAAAAGTACAAATAATTACGGTGTAGTTTGGGCAAATCAATTTGATAACACCGCAAACTTAAAAGGTCATTATGAGACTACCGGTCCAGAAATTTGGGAGCAAACAGATGGTAAAATAGACGGTTTTATTTGTGCATCTGGTACAGGTGGAACTATTGGTGGAGTTAGTAGTTATTTAAAAGAAAAAAATAAGAACGTTAAGATTTTTTTATCTGATCCAGCAGGATCTGCACTTTATAATTACATTTTAAATGGAGAATTGAAATCTGAGGGTGGATCAATTACAGAAGGAATAGGTTCAAGTAGAGTGACAGCTAATTTTGCTGAAGCAAAAATTGATGGAGCTTTTTCTATAGATGATCATGAGTCTTTGCCAATACTTTTTGATTTAATAAAAAATGAGGGTTTAAGTTTAGGAACTAGCTGTGGTGTGAATATTGCTGGTGCTATAAGACTTGCTAGAGAATTAGGTCCAGGAAAAACTATTGTTACTATACTTTGTGATAAATCTGATAAGTACAACTCCAAGATGTTCAATAAACAATTTCTTCAAGAAAAAGGTCTGCCCTTTCCAAATTGGCTATAATCACGCATAGCTGATTTGTTATAAAAACGTTAGAATTTACTCATCTATTAATTAAACTAAATAAAATAATTAACTAAAGGAGTTAAAAATGGAAAAAGAAATATTAGTGTATGTTGATCTAAAAGATGGAAAGTTTGAAAAATTTATGGGATGGATGCAATCTGATGAAGGTATGACTGTAAGAAAATCAGCAGCTTATCCAGAAAAAACTATTGCTTCAGTAACACCTGATAAAGGTGGAATAATGTTTAAAGTGCATGTTCATAATATGGATGCAATGAAACTGTTAGTATCTGGAACACATCCAGTTGGAAAACCAATTTTTGACGAGTGTGTAAACAGTATGACAGCTTGGGAACTAACAAAGATGGAGATGTAATGAAAAAATTATTATTAATTATTTTATCAAGTTTATTTTTAACAAAAATTGCATTTGCTGGTATGTCAAATACTGAAAAAGATAAAGCTTACGAATGTAGTGGAATTTATATGGCAAATTACTTTTTACCAAGTGGTGAAACATTTGAGTACTCCATGAAAGAAAAATCAATGGCATCTGTAAAGGTATTAAAAACTTATGCATTAGAAATTGGTATTGATGAAAAAGAGTGGGATGATGGAGTTAATAAAGGAGTAGATAAACATTATGGCTCTAAATATGATGAAGCAAAAACAAATGATTGTCATGCTTTTGTAAACAAGATTGTACCGAATGGTGAAGAAAAAGTTAAAAAAGTAATACAAACCCTATATTAAAAAAAATATAAAGTATTAAATTATTAAAATAAGATAGGAAAATTAAATATGTCTTATGGATATGCAATTTTTAATATTAATATAACCAATCAAGAAAATTATAAAGAATACATTGATAAAGTTAAACCTTTAGCAAAAAAGTTTGGTGCTGAATATATAATTAGAGGAGGAGAAAATAAAATTATTGAGGGTTCTTGGGAGCATCCAAGAACGGTAGTAATAAAATTTCCAAGTTACGAAAAAGCTTTAGAATGGTATAACTCTAAAGAATATGAGCCGATAAAAAAAATTCGATTAGAAAATGCTCAGTCTAATGGGATAATAATAAAAGGAGCATAAAGGAGAGATAAATATGTCTATATTAGAAAAATACAGTGCTGCAATGAAAAATAAAGATGAGGCAGCGATGAATGAACTTTTGCATGATGATTTTAAATTCACAATGCACAAATCAGGAAATACTTTAAGTAAAGATGATGTTATCAAATGGGCTATGAGTGGTGATATTAAACAAGATAAAACAAGAATTGTTTACGAAAATAATGAAGTTGGAATACACCATGCATTCGTAACGTTTGATGATGGAAATGTTGAGGCAGTGATGGCGGTTTATAAATATGATAATGGAAAAATTGTCAGTTTAGAAACTGGTGCAACGCCAATGCCAAAATAAGTGAGTAATATTGATTTTTATTTTTCAATAGGAAGTACCTATACTTACCTAACTGTAACAAGAATTCTTGATGTTGAAAAAAAACATCAAGTAAAATTCAATTGGATTCCATTTAGTGTCAGAATAATAATGAATGAGATGAATAATCATCCTTTTCCGGATGATAAAAAAAATAAAGTTGATTACATGTGGAGAGATATCGAAAGAAGAGCTGAAGGGTATGGATTTTTTGCAAAAACACCAGTCCCATATCCTTTAACTCAATTTGATCTAGCTAATAAAATAGCGATTGTAGGATTAAAAGAAGGCTGGGGAATTGAATATATAAAACTCACTTACAAAAGATGGTTTCAAGAAGAAAAAGAACCTGCCACTGAACCAAATATCTCTGAAATATGTTCTGAACTAAACTTAGAAAAAGATAAAATTATAAATATTGCAAATTCTGAGCAAATAACAAAAGAATTTTTAGCAAATACAGATAGTGCTCGTAATAATAAAGTTTTTGGAAGCCCTTCGTTCGTAGTTAATAGTGAAATCTTCTGGGGAGATGATAGGATGGAAGATGCTATAACTTGGTCGAAAAAAAATGGGTAATCTTACAGCTTATATAATTTTAATAATTGCAGTATTTTTAGGAACAGCCTCAAACAGTTTTGCAAAAAGTGCTGATGGTTTTACTTTATTGGTTCCTAGTTTAATAACAGCAATTACGATTGTTGCATGTATGTATACTTTATCAATTGTTATGAAATCTATTCCAGTTGGAATAACATATGCTTCATTTGCTGGCTTGTGTATAGTTGCAACATCTGTTGTAGGAGTAATAAAGTTCCAACAGGTTCCAAATTTTTATACTTTAATTGGATTAATTCTAATAATTTCAGGTGTATTGTTAGTAAATTTGCTTGGTAATAAATAATATGAAACCTTTGTATGGATATTTTTTTTTAACTATTGGAATTTTTTTTGGAATTGTTTCAAATAGTTTAGCCAAAATATCAGAAGGATTTACAAAATTAACTCCTTCTGTTTTATGTATTTTATTTATGTGTATAACAATGTTCTCAATTGCAAAAGCAATGTCAGCTCTTCCCGTTGGTTTCGCATACTCAACTTATAGTGGATTAACAGTAACTGGAGTTGTACTTTTTGCTGTACTAAAATTTAATCAAGTTCCAAATATTTATGGAATAATTGGCATCATATTGATTATTATTGGAGTGGTGATGGTAAATTATTTAGGAAGTGTAAAATGAAATTAATACCAAAAAAATATTCTAATTTTATTTATATACTCTTGATGGGGTTTGGTATGAGTTTATTAATGACATTAATAATCACATATGTGAATACAGGCTTTGATATGGATTATTTTGGAAGGTTTTTAAAAGCATGGTCTGTAAGCTTACCTATCGCAATTGGAACAGTATTAGTTGTAGGTCCAATTGTAAAAAAATTTGTCGATAACAATACTAAATAAAAAGGAGAAATTATGTCTGATACAATTGCTTTCATAGGTGTAGGTAATATGGGCAATCCTATGGCAACTAATATTTATAAAGCAGGATACAAAATAAAAGTTTTTGATATCTCAAGAGAAATGCTTAATAAAGCAAAAGAGAATGGTCTAGAAACAGTAGATAATATTAATGATCTAATTACAGAGAAAACTTCAACAGTAATAACAATGCTACCCGAAGGTAAACATTCTAAAAAAATATATTTAGGTGAAGATGGGATAATTAATAAAGTATCAAAAAATTGTTTACTTATAGATTGTTCTACGATCGATATAGATACTTCAAAAGAAATTGGAAAAGCTGCGGAAAATAAAGAAATCTTGATGATAGATGCTCCTGTAAGTGGAGGCGTTATGGGTGCACAAAAAGCTTCTTTAAATATAATGGTTGGAGGATCAGCAGAAGCATTTGAAAAGGCACATCCAATATTGAAAATAATGGGTAAAAATATTTACCATGCAGGTAAAGTTGGAAGTGGAAATGGTGCAAAAATTTGTAACAATATGTCTTTAGGTATTACTATGATAGCTGCATCAGAATCTTTAATGCTAGCTAAGAGATTAAATATTGATATAAAAAAAGTACACGAAATAATGAAAAATGCATCAGGTAATAGTTGGCCTATTGCAGTTTACCCTCCGCTACCGGGTTTAATAGAAGGAACACCTTCAAACAATAAATATAAACCTGGTTTTTCAGCGGGAATGATGAATAAAGATTTAAAATTAGCAAACGAGTGTGCCAAAAATGTAAATGCTTCAATACCTTTGGGTGAAATGGCATTAAATATTTATTCCAAATTTTGTGAAGAAGGTAATGACACAAAAGATTTTTCAGCTATCTCAAAAGTAATAGGGGGAGATGCTTGGGATTATCCTATTAATTGAATTATTTATAAATTTCATCTATCTCAACCTGATAGGAGTCCACTAGTTTATTATTTTTATTTGCTAAACCAACAACTGCTATCATCTCTTTTAGCATTTCGTCAGTAGCTCCTTTCTTTTTTGCAGCGAATGAATGGGATTTTGTACAATATTCACAACTATTTGTTATTGACACTGCAACATAAATTAATTCTTTTGTAATTGGATCTAAGGCTCCCTTTCTCATTACTTGTTTTAAAGAATTCCAAGATCTTTCTAGCTCATTAGGATCATTAGCCAACATCTTCCAAAAATTTGGAATTTCTGTTATCCCTCTTGAACTTTTGATATCATCAAAAACCTCTTTTACTTTTCCACTTGCTTCAATCTCCTCTATCATTTTAAAAATTGCCATCTAAAACCTCCTTTAATTATAAATTGTTTCTATTTTTGGCATTAATCTTAATAATTCTTTTGTATATTCATGTCTTGGGTTTTGAAATAATTCCTCTGAGTTTGAAACCTCACAAAGTTTACCATTTCTTAAAACACCGATTCTATCACACATTTGTCTAACAACTGGCAAGTCATGACTGATAAATAATATAGTTAGATTTAATTGTTCTTGTAGATCTTTTAATAAATTTAATATCTGGGCCTGGATACTTACATCTAAAGCCGAGGTTGGTTCATCACATACTAATAATCTTGGTTGTGTAGCTAATGCACGAGCTATTGAAATTCTTTGTCTTTGACCACCAGAAAATTCATGAGGATATCTTGTTGCCGAATTAGCTGATAACTCTACTGATTCTAATAAATCAAAAATATAGTTTTTTAAGTCTATGTTTTTTATTGAGGGATTATGTAGTTTAATTGGTTCTGCTATAATATCCTCGACTTTCAATCTGCCATTTAATGATGAATAAGGATCTTGAAAAATCATTTGAATTTGTTTTCTAAACTTCATCATTTCTTTGTTATTTGTAATTTTTGTAATACAAGTTTTATCAAAATAAATTTGACCTGCAGAAGGTTTAAACAAATTAACAATCATTTTAGCTATAGTTGATTTTCCACTACCACTTTCACCAACGAGACCAAAAGACTCACCCTCCATAATTCTAAATGATACATCATCGACAGCCATTACAACATTTTTTGAACTTTCTGTGAAAAAGTTATCGTCAAATGATTTAAATAAATTATTTACTTCAACTAAATCTTGTTTAGTAATTTCTTTCTTTGTCCATCTATTCAAAATTTTAATATTGGTGTTTTTAATTAGCTGATTTTCTTTTTCTACAATTATAAATCTAGATATTTTTTTATTTGTTGGTGGTACTGAACTGACTAAGCTTTTAGTATAGGTTTCTTTAGGTTGTGTTAAAATTTCTTTTGTTAGACCTATTTCTACAAGTTTCCCATTTTTCATAACAGCTACCCTATCTGTAGTTTCTGCTATTACACCCATATCGTGTGTGATTAAAATAACTGCCAAATTTCTTTCCCTGGTAAGTTTTTTAATTAATTCAAGTATTTGAGATTGAATGGAAACATCTAGAGCTGTTGTTGGCTCATCAGCAATTAGTAACTCAGGTTCGCAGCATAAAGCCAAAGAAATAACAACTCTTTGTCTCATACCTCCTGAGAATTGATGAGGATAGTTATTAAATCTTTTTTCTGCATCCTTTATTCCTACTTCTTTGAGTAAATTTATTGCTTTAGATTTAGCTTGATCCGCATCTAATTTTAAATGGGTTTGAATTGTTTCAATTAGCTGTTCTCCAATTGTAAAAATTGGGTTTAAAGAGGTTTGAGGATCTTGAAAAATTAAACCAATTTTTTTTCCTCTATATTTAATAATATTTTCAGGGTCTTCTTGAATATTTATATCTCCTAAATGAATTGTTCCATTAGAAACTTTACCTGGTTCGTCGATTAAATTAATGATTGCGTTTCCAACTGTGCTTTTTCCTGATCCAGATTCACCTACTAAACCTAAAATTTCACCTTTACTAACTTCAATATTTATATTTTTAGCAGCATGAACTATTTCTCTTCTCATTTTATAATCAACGCTAAGGTTATTTATTTTTAAAAAACTCATTAGTTTAATTTTGGATTTAGAGTATCTCTCATCCAATCTCCTAAAAGATTAATTGAAAAGGCTAATAATACTAAAAAGATTGCAGGAAAAAAAGTTATCCACCATTCGCCTGAAAATAAAAAATCGTTACCTAATCTTATCAATGTTCCAAGTGATGGTGTAGTTGGAGGCACACCTACCCCAAGAAAACTAAGAGTTGCCTCAGCTAAAATTGCTAATGCAAGCCCAATTGTTCCAATTACTAAAATCGGTCTCATTATATTTGGTAAAATATGCTTGAACATAACAACTAAATTTGAAACTCCAATAATAGTTGATGCAGAAACATAATCTTTATTTTTTTCAACAAGGGTTGCTGCTCTTGAAACTCTTGCAAACTGAGGCCATTCTGAAATTCCAATTGCAAAAATCAAAACATAAATTGCCATCTCATCATGCATTTCTCTTGAAATTATTCCTCTTGCAATTCCATCAACAAGTAAAGCCATTAAAATACTTGGAACTGTTAACTGAACATCTGTTAGTCTCATAACAAACATTTCATATTTACCACCAAAATATCCAGCTGTTAAACCCAGACCTACTCCTAAAATTAGACTAAATATGATTGCAGAAAAACCTACAATTAACGAAATTCTCGATCCATAAAGAATTGTTGATAGCATATCTCTACCTTGACCGTCTGTTCCAAGTATAAATTTAGGAAGACCATCCTCTGTCCATGATGGAGGAGTAAATGCCTCCATTAAAGATAATGAAGATGGGTCAAAAGGATTATAAGGAACTACGAGCTCTACAAAAAATGAGCAAAAGAATATTATGGTGAGTATAATCGAAGAAATAATAGCTGTTGGTGACTTTTTAAAACTAAAATAAACATCACTATTTCTAATTCTGTTTAATAAATTTGAATTATTGTTATCCACTAGCTTCCTCCGCTTTTACTCTGATACGAGGATCAATAAAATAATACAGGATATCAACAATAAAATTTATCATTACGAATACAAAAGCAATAAAAAAAAGGTAAGCCGACATTATTGGAATATCAACAAACTGGACTGCTTGAATAAATAAAAATCCCATACCTGGCCATTGAAAAACAGTTTCAGTAATTATAGAAAATGCAATCAATGTACCAATATTAATCCCTGCAATTGTAATTACTGGAATTAATCCATTTTTTAAAGCATGTTTATAATAAATACTTTTTTCACTTAGACCTCTAGCTTTAGCAAATTTAATATAATCAGTTTGTAGTATTTCCATCATTTCTGCACGGACTAATCTTATAATGTATGTCATCTGAAAAAGGCTAAGAGTGACTGATGGCAAAATAATTGCTTTCAATCCTGTAATAGTTAGGAAGCCTGTGGACCAAAAACCAAGATCTACAACCTCGCCTCTTCCAAAAGATGGCAAAACTCCAAGTATGACAGCAAAAAGATATATAAATAATATTCCAATTACAAATGTAGGAAGTGAAACTCCTAATAAAGAGATTGCTAATATAGCATCACTTAAAAATCCTTTTCGATTTATACCCGTGTAAACTCCAAGTAAAGTTCCTGAAACAAGAGCGATTAAAGCTGAAATCAAAACTAACTCAATTGTAGCTGGTAATCTTTCGGTAATTAATTCTGAAACGGGTCTTCTAAGTTGATAAGATATTCCAAACTCTCCTTGCGAGGCATTTACTATAAATCTTGAAAATTGTACATGAACTGGATCATTTAAACCTAATGACTCTCTTAATTGAGATCTTTCTTCGTCAGAGGTCTCTTCTCCAACCATATTATTAATTGGATCTCCAACAAAATTAAACAATGAAAACGAAACAAATGCAACGATCAACATAACCACTGCTGACTGGAACAGACGTTTGAAAAAATATTTAATCAATTTATGAAAACTTAAGTTACAAGCCCTTTTAAAAAGGGCTTGTAAATTTTATATTTAATTTACTCTAGAAAACCTAAATAATGGTTCATTATTAGGTCTAATAGGAACATCTATATTTGATTTAGATGCCCAAGAAATTACTTGGTGGTGTAAAGGAAGATATGAAATATCATCTTTTACAATTTCCCAAGCTTTTGCAATTGCAGCATTTCTCTTATCTAGATCGACCTCACCTTCCATAACTCTTATAGCGGCGTCAACATCTGCGTTACTAAAGTTAACTTTATTCCAGCTAGCTCCAGATTCGTATAAGTAATGGAAAACATAGTGACTGTCTAAAGTAGGAACACCCCAACCTAGCATGTAAAAATCACCTTGGTCGTCTTTAAGTTCTTTAAAGTGTTTACTTTTTGTTTGAGCAAATAGATTAACTTTAACACCTATTTTTCCTAACATACCAACTACAGCAGTACAGATTGCTTCGTCATTTACATATCTGTCATTTGGACATCTTAGCTCAACTTCAAAACCATCTGGATAACCTGCATCTGTTAATAATTTTTTTGCAGCATCGACATCATATGGAAGTCGTTTATCAAGTGCTTTTGTATAACCAGTCACTCCTGGAAAAGTTATTATTCCCGCAGGTTCACTTAAACCTCTCATAACTTTTTTCTTTATAGCCTCAATATCTATAGCTTGGTAAAGAGCTTGTCTTACTTCTTTTTTCTTAAATGGATTATCGCCAGTATTTCCAGATCTTAACTGATCTGCAGCTTGATCCATTCCAAGAAAAATTGTTCTCATTTGTGGAGTGCTTTCAACTTTATGACCAGCAGAAGAAGATATTCTATTTAAGTCTTGCACAGGAGCATCTGTAACAATATCAATTTCTCCAGATAGCAAAGCAGCAACTCTTGTTGCAGCATTCTTAATTGGAAGCAATTGTATTTCGGTAATGTTATGCTCTACATCGCCCCACCATTTACTATTTTTTTTAAAAACCGTTTTAGTGTTTGGTTCTCTTAAAGTGATTTTAAATGGACCTGTTCCCATTGCATTTACTGCTGAAAAAGTTTCTTGTCCAGCGTCCCAATTTTGAGGAACAACTGCGAAATTCTTAGTCGACCATTCTTTAGACATTACAAAAATATTTGATAGTTGGTTCAAAAGAATTGGGTTTGGTTTACTTGTTTTGATTTGTATGGTGTATTTATCAATAGCTTTTACTGATGAAATAGTACTTATATACTCTTTAAAATCAGATGTTGGTTGTTTTGCTCTTAAAATACTAAACACAACATCTTCAGAGGTCATTTGTTGACCGTTAGAAAATTTGACATCTTCTCTTAAGAAAAAGTACCAAGTATTTGGATCAACAGCTTTCCATTTAGTTGCTAATTGAGGTCCAATTGACATATCTAATCCTCTAGTAACAAGTGCTTCATAAACTTGTCTTGATACCTGAGTTGTAGGACCTTCGTTTTGTGCATGAGGATCAAGTGTTAAACTATCTCCTTGCATTGACCATTTGATTGTTTTTGCAAATGAAGAATTTGATGCAAAAATTAAAAAAATAGCCAAAAGAATTTTTGATAAAGATCTAAAATTCATATTCCCCTCCAATATTTTTTTTTCAAATTGTATTTAGAATTATTTGAAAAGGAAAGGTGATTTATTTAGCTAGTTCTTTGAAATTTTCGTACAAAATCTGTGAATATCTATTCATATCTGCCATATTTTCTTTAGCAGCCTTATCAAATTTATCAAGAGCTCCAGATCCAAGTTGTTTTTCCAATGCAGACTTGTACTCTGGCACACAACCCCATTCATTTACAGTTGTATCTTTTATTTCTATATGAAATTGAATCCCATAAGCATGATTTTGATATTTAAAAATTTGGTATTTAGTGACAGCTGAAGATGCTATTAATGTAACATCTTTATTATTTTCTAAATTTTGTACTTCATAAGAATGCCACTGGAGTGATTTTATTTGATTAGGGAATGAAGAAAATAAATTATCCTTATTTTTATTTTCAATAAATTCTATATCTAAAATTCCTATCTCTGATGGTTCAGATCTTGTAACTTGGCCACCAACAACTTCCCCTAGTAATTGACAACCTAAACAGAAACCTAAATATGGTTTTTTTAATTCTACGACAAATTCTTTTATTCTTTTTTTTTCTTCTATTAACCATGGATAATCTTTTTCCATCCAAGTATCCATTGGACCGCCCATACAAAGCATTGCGTCAAAGTTATTAAGATTTTTAGGGATTTTTTCTCCTTCATCTAATTCTATAGTGGTTAAATTTACTTTATCTTTAATCATCAAATCTTTTATATAGCCTGGATCTTCAATTTTGATATGTTGTAAAACTATTGCGTTTTTCATTTTAAAGCTGGTTTAAGAAGCTTCAGAATTTTTAAATGATTAACTTTATTATTTGAGACTACGATATTCCCAGCTAATACCGGATTTTTATTATCCCAAGTCGTAACGATTCCCCCTGCTGCATTAATAATTGGTATTAAAGGATGAATATCCCAAATTTTATTTGCGCATTGAACAACGACATCAATTCTTCCTTCAGCAAGCTGAGCATATGTTAATGCATCAAAGCATGGAAATTGTATTTTACTTAGAAATTTTTTAATTTTTAATTGTTTTTGTATTGGTAGCCATCCATGAAAGGCTGCAGCAAGTTTTATATTTTTGAAATTAATTTTTTTGTTTACTTTTAGTCTTCTTTTTTTTTTATTTTCATAAACATAGGCAGTAGTTTTATTTATATTTATATAAAATTTTTTTAATTTAGGAAAATTTGCCAGACCAATAACTGGACTTCTATTATAATTTAGTGAAATCAAATTACTCCATGTTGGATTACCTGAAACGTAAGATCTCGTGCCATCAATCGGATCAATGATCCATGAAAATTTACTTTTATTTTTACTTTTGCCAAACTCTTCACCAATAATCTGGTGAGTCGGAAATCTTTTTTTTATTTCTTTTCTAATGAATTTTTCGAAAGCTTTGTCAGATGTTGTTACTGGGTCATATCCTTTGCCTTTAAGCTTATTATAAACAACAAAGTTTTTATCTAATTTTTTGTGGTAAAATCTTGTTAATTTGAATGATAACGATTTCAAAAAATTTGAGTATGTTTGATAACTTTTAGAGTCCATTTTTACTTCTTACTATTTAATTTATCTTGATTAAAGCAAAATTTTAAATAATCCTTGGACTTAAATGAAAATTGAACTCATAAATAATAAAAAAGTTATCTTAGATACTGATGGATCAAAAAAAGAAATTCATCCGTTTTGGTTAAGAGAAAGAGTTAGCGAAAGCGAACATTTGGATCCAGGAACACAACAAAGATTATTTGACCCTGCAACTATGAATTTTAAAATTGATATTGATGAAGCTAAGATAGATGGAGAATATTTAAATGTTAAATTTAATGACGGTATTAGCTCGAAATATGAGATTAAAAAATTGTCGTCTGAATTTTCTGGTATTGATAATGAATTAGACTCAATAGAAAAAGTTCAATGGGATTGCAATCTCAAAAATATAAAAAATTTCGAATATAAAGATGGATTTTTTGATACTAAAGAAATGTATGAAATGCTTATTTCATTTTATAAATATGGTTTTGTAATAATAAAAAATATTCCAACGAAAAATAATTTTTTAATTCAATTTGGAAATTCTATAGGAAGTGTAAAGAGAACAAATTTTGGAGAACATTTTGATGTAAAATCAAAACCTAATCCAAATGATTTGGCATATACAGGTCTTCATTTAACGCCCCATACTGATAACCCATATAGAAATCCTCTTCCTCCATGTATTCAAATTCTTCATTGTATTGTAAACGAAGTAAGCGGTGGTTATTCAACATTAGTTGACGGATATACAGTTTCTGAAATGCTTAAGAAAGTAAAACCAGAATATTACGATATTCTTTCATCTGTAAAAGTACGATTTAGATTTATTGATAAAGATGTTGTTTTAGAAAGCTGGTCAGAACTAATTCACCTTGACCAAAATAAAAAATTTAAAAGTGTAAGATTTAGTACACGTTTAGACTATGTTCCAATTTTAGAAAAAAAAGAATTAGAACTTTATTATGAGGCAAGGAAATATTTATCTGACTTATATAATTCAGATAAATACAGAATAGAATTTAGGTTGATGCCTGGTGATCTAATGATGATGGATAATCATAGATTATTACATGGAAGAACAGCATTTAATCCCAATGAAGGAAGAAGGTTTTTACAAGGGTGTTATCTAGATTTTGATAGTACTGAAGGTAAATTAAGACATCTAAAAAGAAAGTTTGGAATAAATTAAATATAATTTATATTTTCTTAAAAGCTAAAGTTTTTGAAAGATAAGCGTTCTTAGAGTAATACATTTTTAAACCAAACTTTTCAGCATTATTCACCAAGTCTTCTCTTATATATTTTGAATAATAAGGTTCATGTGTTGAATATGGAAAAAATTCCAGTAATGGATCAAGAATATAATTATCTCCAAGCTGAAGTGAGTCTGTTAAAATGAAAACTCCGTCTTTTTTAAGTACTCTAGATATTTCAGAAAAAATCTTTGATCTTATAGCAGATGGAACCTCATGAAATAAGTAAACTGAATTTATAATATCAAAAGATTCATTTTCAAATGGTAAATCCTCTCCTTTGCAATTTTTGAAATTTATATCTGTAAATTTTTTTAATTTTTTTTTTGCAACTTCTAAATATGCTTTAGAAATATCTGAACAAGTAATATTTAATTTTGGAAAATTATACTTTATCGTTTTTATAAACTCGCCTGAGCCTGTTCCGATATCTAAGAAACTAAGGTTTGGATCCCTGGCATTTAAATATTCAATTATAGGTAATAAAGAGAATCTTCTCATCGTAGCTGCTGAACCAGAAAATAATGTTTCTACCTGAAATTCATACAAATTAGCTGAATTTTCACTAAGATATCCATCAGTTTGGTAATGAAAATTTCTTAAAAAGTATTTTGGTAGATCTTCATTTTTTTCATTTAAATCATTAAATTTTTTTTCAGTTCTTCTTTTGTCGATTTTAGGAAGATCTATAAAAAAATTAAAACTCCCTTTAACTATATTTGCAAAATCATACACATTAGTTTTTGGAATTTTATACTTATTTTGATTTATATATTTTCTTTCTTCATTAAATAATTTTAACATTTCATAGAATAATTTTTTACCTGATGGCATCTTTTTAAAAAAAGGTGGAGGATTTTGGCGATCAATTTTGATTGGTGTTGCGTATTTAAATGAAATTAAATAATGTGTAGAATACCAAACAAACTTTGTTGACTGACCAATTAAATAGCTTAAGGACATTTTTAATTATAACTCTTAGCCAAGTTTTTGTAAAATAGGAAAATATTCAATTAAATAAAAACCTAATGCCTGTAATTGATTTGTTAAAATAAGAACTCCAGTTACTAAAAGCAAATATCCGCTAATATTTACAATTAATTTCATTTTTGATTTCAGTTTATTTGAAATACTTATAAATTTTTGAATCAATACCCCTGAAAGAATAAAAGGAATAGCTAAACCCAATGAATAAAAACATAATAAAATTATACCTCTAATTAAAGATTCTTCTGTAGTTGCTAAAACTAATATTGAACCTAAAATTGGTCCAATACACGGTGTCCAACCAAAACCAAAAGCCATACCTAATAAAATTGGTCCCAAAAAACCATTATTATTTGATACTTGAAATCTTTTTTCATAATTAAAAAATTTCAAATTTAAAAAACCTAAAATATGTAACGAAAAAATTATTATTATTATTCCTGCACCTATTCTTAATTCGTTTGAATAACTTAAAAATAACTTTCCAATAAATGTAGCGGCTGCACCAAAAAGTATAAATACAATTGAAAAACCGAGTGTAAAAAATATTAATGGAGAAAGCTTAACCTTTGTTTCTAAAAGTTCATTATATGTAGTTCCAGATATATATGAAACATAACCAGGAATTAGTGGTAGTACACATGGTGATAAAAAACTTATTAATCCTGCACCAAAAGCTATTAGTAATTCAGTCATATCATCCAGTATTTTTCATTGCCGCAGAAATTCCAGCTATAGATGTCATTAATGCATCATTTAAATATTTTTTATTTTTTGATTTTTTTTTCTCTTTTAATTTTTTTATGACAATTGGTTGTATTACATTTAATACTTCGGAATATATATTTCGTACAATAACCGATGTCCTATATTTTTTTCTACTATTTAGAATTTCTTTAGGTGTAATATTTGTATTTAATCTTTTAATCTGTTCAAATTGGAACCTTAATTTTTTACCAACCCTTTTTAAGTTTTCATCGGCCAAATACTGTTCATAAATTTTAGATATATTTGGATCAACTTTAGAAATAACCATATCTAAAATATCAAGCATTGAATTAAAAAAAGGCCAATTCTTTTCCATATCAAATAAAGTTTTTCTAAATTTTTTAATATACGAATATCTAAGAGCTTCAGCGCTACCAAGCCAAGCTGGTAGCATTAGTCTAATTTGTGTCCAGGCAAAAACCCAAGGAATTGCTCTCAAACTTT
>CACDOD010000007.1 GCA_902554335.1 uncultured Pelagibacteraceae bacterium | reverse complement strand
CTCTTTTAATTTAATCTCTTTTTCTTTTATTCTAATTTCTTCATCTCGAATTTTTAATTTATAACTCTCCTTACTTAATCTTTCTTCCCATAGTCTCAATTCTTTTCTATCTTTTAGAATTTGGTTACTCTCTGCCAAGTTCTTTAATTTTACTTTTTTATTTCTTTGTTTTTCCTTATTTTTTTTAAAATTACTAAATACTTTTTTCAAATTATAGGATGCGATTGATAATCCGCCTGATCTGTCTTTTTTATCTTTTTTTTTCACTTTTCTCATCGTATTTTTATTTTGTATTTTTTTAATTTGATCAAAGAATTTAATTATTTTCAATGATGCTTTTTCTTATTTTAAAAATTACGGTGACTATTTTGAGTTCAACTAAAAATTGATTTTTTTAAATTTCTTTCAATATATTTTTTTTAAAATTCAAAAAATGATTAAAATTAGTAAATTTTTTACTTGCTTTTTTTGCTTTAACTAATTTTTTAGATAAAAATTTAGCTTCCTCATTTATCATCTTATCAAATTTAGACAAAAAATCTTTTGAGTTATTTTGTAAATATAAGTATCCTCGTTCATCTTCACCAATAAATTCTTTTCTACCAGTTGGACAATCGCTGCAAAGTATTGGTATGCCCATAACCGCTGCATCAATCATTGCTAAACTAGAACCTTCCCACTCAGAGGTAGAAACATAGTAGTTTGAAGAATTTAAATAATTATAAATGTTTTGCTTATATTCATATATATTTACATGATCATCCAAATTCAATTTTTTTATTAATTTCAACAGCATTTCTTTTTCTTCTCCGTCTCCAATGATAACTAATTTAAAATTATTATATTTTTTACGAATTTCTGAAAAATTATTTATTAGAAAAGTAAAATTTTTTTGTTTAGTGAGTCTCCCAATAGATATTATTATTTTATTATTTTTAAAATAATCGTCTTTAATTATCTCAGATTTTAAAATATTTATTTTTTTGATGCTGAGATGTGGGTCTTGAATAACAAATATTTTCTCATTCTTAAATATATGTAAATTTGTTAGATTCGTTTTAAGTTCGTTAGATGGACAAATTACATATGATACTCTTTTTGATACCATTTTCCAAAAAAATTTTCTTAAAAAATTAAGTCTTGGCTGGCCTGCTATACTAAGAATTAGTTTTGTTTCAAATCTAAATAATAGAAATAAAGTTAGGGGTAAAGAAGTAATTAGATAGCAAAATAAATATTTAGGTTTTTCATTTCTTAATAATTTTATTAAAGGAAAAAACGAAACTAAAAAAATTATAATATAAAATAATCTACTTTTTATAAAACCATCTTTTTTCCATTTTAGAAATTTATTTGAATAAAAAAAATCAAAAAAATTAAATTTCTTATCTTCCAATTCTTTTTTTAAATAATTCCATTCACCAAAAGAGTTAATAAAGGAAATATTAAACTGCTTTTTTTTTGAATAATCAGCTAAGCCACTCGTAAAATTTACCACATTTTTTACTGTACCTACTTTTGATGTGAATGGAGACCAAATAAAAATTTTGTTATTTTTTTCCATTTAGATTTTTATAATATTTTAGTTTATAAATTATAATGAACATTAATATAATTTTGATTAATAATCATACAATTATTAAATTATACCATTTTAAATAATATTATTAATTAAAAATTGATAGTAATTAAATTTTATCTGTCTCAATTGAATTATTATTTAATGTATCTGGTGTATCTGGATCTAGTTCTAATCCAGCAGGAGTAATAGTTACAGGCATTGGTGTAAATGTAGAATCTGGATTTTCTGCTGTTTGTCTTACTCTCATTCTGTATAATCCAAAAATTCCTATAAGAGCATGAATTAAAATTAGAAAAATAAAAAAACCATTTAAATCAAACCATCCTATGAATATTGAACAAATAATAGGTCCACTAATTGCACCTATCCCAAAAATTAATTGTAGACCTCCACCAGCTGCAACAAATTTTTCCTTAGGAACAAAGTCATTAGTATGTGCAAGGTTAAGTGAAAATAGTGGCAAACATAGGGATGTGTAACCACCAACAAATAAAAAAAATAAAATTTTCTTAAATGAGAATTCACTCATGTAATAAGTATTTTGTAAAGGATCACTAGATGATAAAATTGAAAAAAATGCTAATGCAGAACCTGCAAAAGTTGTAACCACTATTACTTTTCTCCTATCATATATATCTGAAAAATATCCGATAGGACCTTGACCGATAACCCCAGCAATTGTTGAAATAAATAAAAGAACTGATGTTTCAAGAAGAGTAAAACCTACTTTTGTTGCATATACAGATATAAGAGAAAAAAACGCAGCATGAATCATACCAGTTGCAAAAGAACTTACTGATCCTAAAGGTGAGATTTCATATAGTTCTTTAATACTAATTGTTCCAATTTTTTTAAATTTTGGTGCTGGTCTTTTTGTTAATAGTATTGGCACTAAAGCCAAAGATAATAAGACAGATACCAAGATAAAAGGCTCATACGCTCTAGGTTCACTGACGTTTAATAATAGCATTCCAATTGATAATCCTAAATAAAGAACTATCATGTAAGCAGATAACAGTTGCCCTCTATTCTTATTTGTCGCTCTATCATTAAGCCAACTTTCAGAAACAACGTAGCAACTAACTAAACTAATTCCAGTAACAAATCTGCTTATTGTCCACATAAATGGATTGACGTATGCAACAGCAACTAATGCACTCAGCGATGCTAAAGAAGCAAAAGCTGCAAATACTCTTATATGGCCAACTTTTTGAACTAAATTAGGCGTTGTTTTAGATCCTATAAAATATCCAACATAATATCCTGACATAAAAATACCTGTTGTAAAAACACTAAAATCTTCTAACACAGATCTTATACCCATAATTTGCATTTGAAGACCATGTGCGATCATCATGGTTCCTATACCAAGGAATAAAGCCCAGGATTTTTTAACTTCTTTTTGCATATAAATAAATTGCTGGCTAGTTAGATTTTAATTGTGTTTTTTTAATGGCTAAAAAGGAGTGAACTGCAATAGTAATAATTATTATTATACCACCAATTATTGTTTCTAAACTTGGCTCCTCTTTAATTACCATCCAAACCCAAATTGGTCCCAATATTGTTTCCAATAAAAAAAATAAATTTACCTCAGCACCCGTTATAAATCTTGGAGCAATAGTTACTAAAACGAAAGGTATAGCTACACACATTATACACATTAAAGGTATAATAAATTTGTCATTATTAACTAATTCAAAGTTATCGACAAAGAAAAAGGCGAAGATAGCTACGATCAACTTTCCAATTACTGCTGAAGGAACCAAATCTCTATCTTTAGCATATCTTGCTAGAGTCGCATTACATGCAAGACCTAGTGCCGTAAGAAAGCCAAAGAAATCACCAAGGAAATTCCCTAAATTAATCGAGTCATAAAATATATACAAACAAGAAATGAATGTAATAAATATTGCAATCCAAGTTTTTTTGTCTGGCAATTCTTTTAAAAATATCCCCCCCATTATCGCAGAAAGCATCGGCGCTAAGGCAACCATTATTAGTGTATTAGCTACATTTGTATTTTGAATAGATAATATAAAAGTAATATTACAAGCTGAAAAGCTAACTGCGTAAAATATTCCTGGATATCCAATGCCAAAAAATTTTTTTAAGAAATCTTTGTTATAAAAAATTAAAGTTCCAATCAATACCACACAAAAAGGAATGAAACCTCTGTAGAACAATAATCCCCAAGTATCAACGCTTGATAATCTAATTAACAATGAATCTGGCGTTATAAAAAAAACACCAACAAAAGCAAGAAGAGATCCTTTTTGCTGATACGTTAAGTTATTCACTATGTAATTTCTTTCCAAAATATTTTAGCTAAATTTATACCAGTCAAATCAAAGTAATTTTTTAATCCCGTTGGTGAAGTTACATTAATATCACCATTGAGTTCTTCAGATATAAAATCTATACCTGCAAAATAAATTCCTTCTTGTTTTAATTTTTTAGCAACTTTGATTGATATAAATTTTTCTTTTTTAGAAAGTTTTGATACAATTGCTGTTCCTCCTTTGCCTAAATTACTTAAGATAGAACCCTTTTTTGGTACTCTAGATATTGATCCTTTTATCTTACCATTGATAATAAAAACTCTTTTATCTCCATCGACAATACCAGGTAAGAATTTTTGGCACATTACGTAATTATGTTTTTTTAAATATTTAATTAAAAAATTTTTATTAATTTTATTTTTAATTTGTTTTATACTATTTCCACCGTAACTATGAATAGGCTTAATAATTATATGCTTATTTTTTTTTAAAAATTCTCTAATATCTGAAATTCTCGATGTGAAAATATAAGGAGGCATATATTTTTTAAATTCGTAAGAAAATAATTTTTCAGATATATTTCTGATTGCTGTTGGATTATTAATAATTTTAACAGTTTTTAATCTATCTAAAAAATATGTTGTAGTTATATAATTCATATTAAAGGGTGGGTTTTGTCTTACAAGCAAGTAATTCGAATTTTCTAAATTTATTATTTTTTTACTAAGTGATTTAAAAAACTTTTTTTTATTATAAAGCTTAATAAAATTTCCCTCAGCGCATATTTTATTTTTTTTAATGAATATATTTTGTGGCTCATAGTAAAAAACTTTTGATCCTAGTTTTTGAGCCTCTATTGCTAAAAATATTGTTGTATCATTCTTATAATTAAGTTTTTTTAAATTATCTCCTTGAATAGCTATAATTTTATTTTTCATTTATATAAAAAAAATTTTTATCTTTCTTATACTTCGCTATAATTGCCTCTGCATTTGTGCTACTTGTATCAATAATAGTTTTGATATGATCTAAAAATTTAACCTCATTTTGTTTTTTGCTATTCAATTCATTTCTATTAATCAAACCTTTTTTTGAAATTTCAAATAAATCTTTAGACCAATCTAAAATTGTTTTTTTCCCCAATATTGTTTTTAGACCATTTTTTGGCGAGTCTTTATAAGCAGAAATTATATCATTTATGTTCCACTTTTTTACAATATCAAATACTTCATCAAGGTTTCCATATAACAACCCAATAAAAAATGCAGGACCTGCACATAGACAATCCCAACCGCACGCATCCATAGAACGAATTTCAATATATTTTTTTAATCTATTTTCAGTAAAGATTGTACTTAAATGATCGGCAATATCCTCTTCATTAGCCGATAAATTTTCAATATCACCATCTATAAAATTTTGAAAAGTTTTATTTTTTGCATCTATATATTCATCCTTTCTTTTAATAAATAGCATTGGATAATTTAAACTAAAATCTGCATATTTTTCAAAATCCATATTTTCTAAAAATATTTTTGGCAAACCGCCTCTATAAGTATTTTGCCAAGTATACGATCTATACGATAAGTAATTGCTTTTATTTTTTTCAACAATTCCAGAATTTGCAAATAAAGCAATTGTGATTGGTGCCAATCTATTAGTTACAAAAAATTTTTTACTAAAATCTCTCTCTGAAGTGTAATCAATATTTATTTGAGTTCCACACGTTCTATACATCATATCTAAACTTAGTTTTCCAAATAGTGGCATAATTTTAGTCATGAGTTCATATCTATTTTTAGGATTAGATGGAATTTCTTTACTTTTAGATATTGGATCAAAACCAGAACTAATTAAATTTAATTTTAATTTTTTTAATGATTGATTTAATTCAAATATATATTCTTGTGACTCTCCACAAGTTTGATGAATATTTTTTAATTTTTCACCAGATAGCTCAATCTGATTTCCTGGCTCCAAAGTTATATTCTTATTTCCTTTTTTAAGTGCTATCGTATTTTTACCTTCATTTATTGGTTTCCAACCAAATTCATAAAGTTTTTCAAATAAATTTAATATGGATTGATAGTTTGCCCTTTTATTTTCTGAAAAAACAAACTTTTCATGTTCGATACCAACTCCACAGTCATTTTTATTTTTAATCCCTGATTTAAAGTAATTTATAAAGTTTTCTTTTGTTATCATAAATTTTTATAATAATTTTCTACTTCTTCTAAATTTTTTAATTTAGGTGAGCAAGTTTGTTTCTTGCAAATTATAAAATAATCTTCAGTATTATCTTCTTTATATATTATTGTAGCTTTATCCATAAATTTTTTGACTGTTTGCTTTATTATTTTTTCAATAGTTTCATGATTTTTTGAATTAATTGTGAGTGTAATATTGTCCTCACAAATATCTAAAATTTTAATATAGCTAAACATTTGAGAGAAATTTGAGTTTATATGTGAATGAAAAGATTTAGATAATATTTCAATCCTTTCCTTCCATTTATTTTCAGAAAAAATATTATTCAACTTATTAGAAATTAACAAATAAATACTATTTCCATTTGGAATATTATTATCATTAATATCAATAGGCTCTACAAATAGGTCATTAGATTGAATTTTATTTTTTTGTAAAATCGCTTCATTAGAGTTAAAAAAGTTATACCAAGCTTCATCCATTAATTTTATACATTTTTCCAATGAAGATTCATTTTTTGTAAACTCGTAATTGCTTATCAAAAGTAAAGAAAAATACACATAATCTTCTAAAAATACATCTATTTGCTTATTATCATTGTAGCAGTGAAACAATTTATTTTCATAAATCTTGTTAAAATTTTCAAAATTTTTTATATATTTTTCAAAAAGTATTTTGTCGTTAAGTATTGTTGATGAATATAGATTTACGTATATCCAAAATGCATTTAAATCAGTTTGTGATTTATCATCAAAAAAAGGTTTATTTCTTTTTTTTCTAATCTCTAAAAGTTTTTTTTCTAATTCATTAATTTCTGATGCTTGATTAATATTTGAGTTCAAATTTTCAACTAAAATGTTTGATCCTTCAAAATTTCCCTCTTCAGATATATAGTATTTATTTTTAAAAATTTCTAATTTGTTTCCTAAAATATCTTTTAATTCTTGATATTTCCAAACATAGTATTTTCCTTCAACTCCATCACTATCAGCATCGTAAGCTGAACCTAACAAATTATTTTTTGCTAAAAATTCAGAATTAATAAATTTGATTGTTTGATTTAATTTCTTTTTAAAATAATCATTCTCTTTGAAACTTAAATAATTATTTAGCAAATTTACATATTGAATATTGTCATAAAGCATTTTTTCAAAGTGAGGGATTATCCATTTTTCATCAACCGTATATCTTGAAATTCCACCTTCTAAATGATCGTAGATACCTTTTGATGAAAGACTTTGTAATAATTTTTCAACAACATCTAAATATTTTTTGTTATTTGTTTTGTTATAAAAATGAAGGATTGTATCAAAAATATAAAATTGTGGAAATTTAGGTGCACCTTTTAAGCCTCCATTTATTTCATCAGTATAGTTTATTATTTTTTCAACATATGGCTCTAAGTCTTGACTAAGAACAGCATTTTTTCGATTTAGGTTTCTGAAAACCTCTTTCATTTGATCTGCCTGATTTAATATTTTGTCTCTATTTTCTTGATATACTTTTGAAACATTTTCTAAAACGTTTTTAAAACTTGGTCTTCCTTGAAGTTCTTTTGGTGGAAAATAAGTGCCTCCTGTGAACGGTACTGCATTTTCGTCTAAAAACATCGAAAGAGGCCAGCCCCCTCGAGCACCAGTTAAAATAGCTAAACTTTTTTGAAATATAAAATCAAGATCTGGTCTTTCTTCTCTATCAACTTTGATATTAATAAAGTTATCATTCATTATTTTTGCTGTCTCATTATTCTCAAAACTTTCATGAGCCATAACATGACACCAATGGCAACTTGCATATCCAATACTTAAAAATATTGGTTTTTTTTCTTTTTTTGCTTTTTGTAAACTTACATTGTTCCAGGCTAGCCAATTGACAGGATTTTGTTTGTGTTGCTTTAAATAAGGACTCTGTTCGTTTTTTAATTGATTTTCCATAGATTAATTTTATTGCATGTATTTAATAATCTGTTAATGTAACACAAGCGCTGATTTAGATCTAATTGCAAGCGCTATATAAATCCTGCTAAAGCGATTCCATTAACCACCGCATTAGTAGGTGGTTTTTTTTTAATATAAATAAAAAGAAACCGGGTGATTTGAACCATATTGTGCACCCTGCATATAGCTAAAGCACTAAAAAGGAGAAGGGGTTTCATGCTTTATTTGCCCTCATTTAATTTTATGGGCTTCTTCTCCTTATTAAAAGGAGAAGAAAATGATTAAAGAAAGTCTTAAAGAAAGATTAAATAAAGGACCAGTAGTTTGTGCTGAAGGTTTTTTATTTGAAATTGAAAGAAGGGGCTATATGTCCTCTGGTGAATTTGTTCCTATGGTTTCTCTAGATCACCCTGATGTTTTAGAAAATTTACACAAAGAATTTCAACATGCAGGTTCTGATATTGTTGAAGCTTTTACATACAATGGTCATAGAGAAAAAATGAGAATAATTGGAAAGGAGGAATTACTCGAGCCTTTAAATAGATCTGCTTTAAAAATAGCAAAAAAAGTTGCACTTAACACTCCAAATGGAATGAGACCGAATTTAATGGCTGGAAATATTTCTAATTCAAATATTTGGAAAGAAGGAGATAAGAAATCTCAGCTTGAAGTAGAGAAAATTTTTGATGAAATGATTGAATGGGCAGTTGATGAAGGGGCTGATATTCTGGTCGGCGAAACTTTTTATTATGCTGAAGAAGCCTTTAAAGCTTTAGAAGTGATGAAAAAATCTGGGTTACAGACTGTTGTTACCATTTCACCAATGGGAGAAAACATTATGAGAGATGGAAAATCAGTTATAGAAACTTGTAAAGAGTTAGAACAAAGAGGTGCGGATGTAGTTGGAATGAATTGTTTTAGAGGTCCAAACACTATGCTTCCATATTTAAAGGAAATTAGAAAAGTAGTTAAATGTCATGTTGGTGCTCTTCCGATTCCTTACAGAACGACAAAAAAAAACCCAACGTTTTTTAATTTACCAGACAAAAATGGATGTGGTTGCGAATCACCTCATGGAAGAACTTTTCCTACAGCATTAGATCCAATGTATTGTAATAGATATGAAATAAGAAAATTTGCAAAAGAGGTCTATAATCTTGGCATAAATTATCTAGGAGTTTGTTGTGGTGCAAATCCAATGTTGATTAGAGAAACAGCAGAGGCAGTTGGTTTAGAGGTTCCTGCAAGCAAATATAGAGAAAATATATCAAATCATTTTATGTATGGATCAAATAAAAGAATTCCAAAACATATGAGTGATTATGGCGACAAAGCCTAAAAAGTATAAGGTTTTCTGGAAAAAATTCTCTTAACCATCGGAGCAAAGTGCTCTAAAGGTAAAGATTTATAATTAGGGTCAAAACATCCTTGATCATAATTTTCACAAAAATCTACAGTAGCTTGATAATACTTGTGATCTTTATATTGCTCTCTTTTAAATCTATCTCCACCTAAATGATGTGCATAATAATAAGTTTGAAATAAGCCATGCATTTTTACTATCCAATGTGTTTTTTCGCTAACATAAGGTTTCAAAATTGCTGCTGCATACTCTGAATGGTTCATAGGAGCTAACTCATCTCCAATATCATGAAGTAGTGCTGCAACAACCATTTCTTCACTTTCATTATTCTTGAATGCTTTAGTTGCACTTTGAAGAGAATGTTCTAGTCTTGACACTTGATAACCTTCCAAAGTTTTATTTAGACCTGACATAAATTTTAGAATTCTATTAGCAGTATCTCCAACATATTTTCTTTCATGCGAATCTAAGAATAGATAATCCTCTTTAGTACCATGTTTCATTTCTGTAAAACTTACTTTTTTCATATTTAATTATTTGATCCAGTGCTCAATAAAGATAGCTGTGTGATTTTATTTTCACCTAACTCATCAATAATTTCTACAGGATAATCGCCTGTAAAATAATGATCTGTTAGCTGAGGATAGCTACTATTTCTCTTTTCATAACCCATAGCTTTATATAGACCATTTATGGATAAAAATTTCAAAGATTTTGCTCCAATGTAATCACAAATTTCTTTTACTGATTTATTAGCGGCAAGAAGTTCTTCTTTTGTAGGCATATCTACACCGTAGAAATCTGGGAATTTAATCTCAGGGCTAGCAATTCTAACATGAATCTCTTTTGCACCAGCATCATAAAGCATTTTAACTATTTTATGTGAAGTAGTTCCTCTTACAAGTGAGTCGTCTATCAAAATTATAGTCTTATCCTTTATAGAGCTTTTATTAGCATTTAATTTTAGTTTTACTCCCAAACTTCTTATTTTTTGTGCTGGTTCAATGAATGTTCTACCAACATAATGATTTCTAATTAATCCCAAATCAAAGTTTATATTTGTTTTTTGACTATAACCTAAAGCTGCAGCGTTTCCAGAGTCTGGAACTGGAACAACAAGATCAGCTTTAATATTATCCTCATTTGCCAATTGTTCCCCAAATTTTTTTCTAAACTCATAAGTAGTTTTTCCATTTAAAATGCTGTCGGGTCTTGAAAAATAAATATATTCAAAAACACATGGTCTGGGTTTTTTAGTTGGGAAAGGTTTTATGCTTTGGAGTTCATTATTTTCTATCATAACAATTTCTCCGTTCTCTACTTCCCTTAAAAATCTCGCACCTATAATATCCAAAGCACAAGTTTCAGATGAAAGCACATAAGAGTTTTTTAATTTACCAATAACCAATGGTCTTATTCCTAATGGGTCTCTTACCCCTATTAATTTGTTTTGTGCTAACATTACAAGAGCATACCCACCTTGAATTTGGAAAATTGCATCAGTAATTTTTTCAATAGTTGTTGACCTTTTAGATTTTGCAATTAATTGAATAATCACTTCAGTATCTGATGTAGAGTAAAAAATTGCACCATCTTCAACTAGTTTTTTTCTTATAGTAAGTGCATTGGTAAGGTTCCCATTGTGAGCTACACCAATTCCTCCAGCATGAGTATCAGCAAAAAAAGGCTGAATATTTCTTAAAGTAGTTCCACCAGTAGTGCTATATCTATTGTGACCAATTGCAAAATTACCTGGTAATTTTTTTAAAACTTTCTCATTATTAAAATTATCTCCAACTAAACCATACCTTTTTTCAGAAAAATATTTCTTTCCATCGTATGATACTATTCCACAGCCTTCTTGACCTCTGTGTTGTAGTGCGTGAAGCCCAAGGGCAGTTAAAGCGGACGCATCATCAAAATTAGCTATACCAAAAACACCACATTCTTCATTTAATTTTGGACTATAACTCTTGAACTTTTTCTTTAGTATCTTCATATTCTTTTTTGTCAGGAAATTCGTTTATAAGATAGTTACTTCCTTTTTCAACTATTTGAAAGCTAAAGGATTTATCTATGTCAATTGGCCACTTATCTGAATTGTAAATTATATCTATGGTTGCAAATATACAAATTGAAATTATATATCCTCTTATAAATCCGAAAAAAAAACCAAAAATTTTGTCTAGATTACCTATACCTGTATAGGTAACAGCTTTACTGATTCCTTTGTTAATTAATAAAATTATAAAAATTACAATTATAAAGAGACATACACCTAAAGTTACATCTAATACATATTCATTATCAATAATGTCTTCGACAAAAGGCTTTGTTTTAGGAAATAGTATTAGAGTTACAACGTATGCCAATAACCATTTTGATGCTGAGAGCAAACTTAATATAAACCCTTTTTTATAACATTTAATCAAAGATAAAATAGTTATAACTAAATAAATTAAATCAAAAAAAGAAAATTGTTTTAAAAAATCTAATATAATATCCATTTATTTTATTAAAAATGGTTTAAATTTTACTAAAAGAGCTGGTAAAAGAGTTAATACAGATAACATAGCAAGTAACATAGCAATACCGGTAAATATACCAAAATAAATTGTAGGTATAAAATTTGAGAAAATTAAAATTGAAAAACCAAAAACTATTGTAATTGAAGTATTAAGTATAGCAACACCCACCGTTGAATGACATAAGCTAATGGTTTTTTCATAATTGTTAATCTTTTTAAATTCTTCTTTAAATCTGTAAATATAATGAATACTATTATCTACTGCTATTCCGATAGTTATTGCAGCTATTGTTATTGTCATCATATCAAGAGGAATGTTTAAAATACCAATAATTCCAAGTATGAAAAAAGCAGCAATAAAGTTTGGCACAACTCCAATTAATGACAATTTAATATTTTTAAATAATATTAAAAACATAATAAATATACCAATCATTACAAAACCTAGGGTTAATATTTGAGATTTAAATAAACTTTGTAATAGATTATTGAATAAGATTAATACTCCTGTCAACTTAAACTCATCTTTTTTAAATCCTAATTTATTTTCTAAATCAAAATTAATTTTATTTATTAATTCATTCCTCCTTAATTCAGGCAAAGAGTCTTTGATTCTTAGATTAATTCTTGCCTCAGAATCTTTTATTGAAATATATGGATCAACAATTTCTTTTTTTATAGTTTCAGGAATTTTTGAATATAAAACTCCCATTTCAAGTGACCCCAACGGTTTATCATTATTTAAGGCCGTGGCTACCTCTACGATAGATGAAAAAGATAGCACTTTCCCAACTGCTGGTAATTGTTCTAAATATTTGTGAACTTTATCAATTTTTTCTATTTTATCTTTTGTAAACCAATATTTTTCGTCATCATCTTGTCCTAAATCTCCCCAATCGTCTTCTTCAGTATTATCATCGGTTTTTTCATTTTTTGGAAACTTAATTATAATATCCAGAGGTGTAGTTCCACCTAAACTATCATCAATAAGTTTCATACCTTTATAAATTTCAGTATTTTTTTTAAAATAATTTATAAAACTATTTTCGACTTCTAATTTGCTAATTCCATAAATACTTAAAATAATAATTATTAGAGTCATCATAAATATTTTATTCTTATTAGTAATGGCTAAACTTGAAAGAGCGTTTGTAAATTTGGACTTCTGATTTTTTTGAATTGAAACTTTTTTATCCTCTAAAAAACTTAGTAAAGTTGGAAGTAGGGTGAACGTAACTAAAAACGAAGATATGAGACCCAAAGTCATCATCCAACCAAAATCTATAATAGGTTTTATTTCACTTAAAATTAAAGATAAAAAAGCAAAGATTGTTGTTAAGACAGTATAAAAAATTGGCCAAAACATTTTTTGGCTTGTGATTAATATTAATTCACTTTTTTTTAAATTTGGGTTGTTTTTTTTTAATTGTAGAAATCTGGTACTCATATGAATATTCATTGCCATAGTTAAAATTAACATAAGCGCAATAAAGTTTGAGGATATAACTGTAACTTTCCATCCTAAAATACCTAACAAACCACTCATGATTACAACGGATAATAGACAACTGGATATTGGAATAATTATCCAAACCAATTTTTTAAATACAAACCATAAAGTAGCAATTATAAACAATAAAACTCCAGTTCCAAAAACTACAATATCGCTTTTAATAAAAGTCATCATGTCATCAGCAATCATTGGAATTCCACCTAAATGTATTTTAGCTACATTTTGATAACTGCTTATAACATTTCTTATTTCTAAAATATTTTCATGGTTTTGTTTTTTTATTTTATCTCTAAAAATATCTCTTTCTTTTTTATTTTTAAAATCAACTTTGACACTTCTGTCTTTTAAATAGACAATTATGCCTGTGGTTTTGCCATCTTCACTAATTACAAAATTTCTAAATACTGGGCTATTAAGGATTTCGTTAAAACCTTCTTGTCTGTCCACTCCTTCACTTTTAAGTGTACTAAAATTTTGAAGTTTATCATTCAGAGTTTCATCTTTCGTATTTAGTAGTGGGATATCTAATATTGTTATTACATTATGAACCCAATCTAAACTTTGAATTTTATATTTTAAACTCAATAAATTATTAACAGAATTATCAGAGGTAATTTCCTCATTAGGACTAAACGTAAGAACAAGAAACTCTTTTGACCCATATCTTTTGTTTACTTCATTTAAGTATTGTAAATCTGGATCTCCATCTAAAAGAAGAGTTTCCGAGGAAGCATCTAATCTAAAATTTTTGGAATTAAAGCTAAAAAATATTGCAAAACAAAGCAATATAAAAAACACAAGCTTTGGTTTTTCAATGATATTTTTTTTATAAATCTGTGCTAACATGGTTTATTAGCTTTATATATTTTTAATTATGAATTTTGAAGGTCTTTAAATTTGGTAAACATTGCTTCAAATTCTAGCATAACCGTGCCTGTAGGACCGTGCCTTTGTTTTTGAATTATTAGCTCAGCTAAATGTGAAACTTCATTCATTTTTGCTTGCCATTCAGCATGCTCAACAGTTGCAGGTCTTGGCTCTTTATTTTGCAAATAATAAGCTTCTCTGTACACAAACATAACGACATCTGCATCTTGTTCAATTGATCCAGACTCTCTTAAATCAGAAAGTTGAGGTTTTTTATCATCTCTTTGCTCTACAGCTCTAGAGAGTTGAGACAACGCTAGTACTGGAACACTAAGTTCTTTTGCTAAAGCTTTCAGTCCTTGGGTAATTTCAGAAATTTCCTGCACTCTTCCTTCTCTTGCAAAGTTAGCTCTCATTAGCTGAATATAATCTATTACAATTAGCTCTAATCCAAAAAGTCTTTTTATTCTTCTTGCCCTATTACTTAATGCAGCAATAGTAATAGCTGGTGTTTCATCAATGTATAAAGGCAATTCAGATATATTCTTTGATGTTTCAATAAATTTATCAAATTGTTCTTCTGAAATTTTTCCTCTTCGAATATCATTTGATTTAATCCTTGATTGTTCTGCTATAATCCTAGTTGACAATTGTTCTGAGGACATCTCTAATGAAAAAAAAGCAACACATGACTTTTTAGCATTGTCTTGAATATATTTTGCAGAATTAAAAGCTATATTTGTTGCTAGTGCCGTTTTTCCCATAGAAGGCCTACCTGCAATTATAACTAAATCAGATTTATGTAAACCTCCAAGTCTTCCATCAAGTTCTGTAAGTCCAGTTGGCACCCCAACAATACCATCTTCATTTTTATAAGCATTTGAAGCCATATCTATAGTTTGTCTCATAGCTTCGTCAAATTTAATTAAAGATGAATTGAAATTTCCTCTTTCGGCCAGATCAAACAAAGTTTTTTCTGTTTCTTCGATTATTGTTTTTCCATTTTTGTCAAGATCGTTAGACTTAGCAGTATAAGATAAATTTTCAGAAACCTTAATAAGCTCTCTTTTAATATAAAGATCGTAAATTAATTTTGAATACTCCAAAGTTTGTCTTGATGAGGATGAAAATTTTGTTATTTTAATTAAGTAATCAGGAATATTTAAATCATCTTTTTCTTTTTCAAAATAATTTTTTAAAGTTATGGGATTTGCCAACATTCCACTAAATATCAGTTTTTCTATAGCCGCGTAAATTTTTTGATGCATTGGATCAAAAAAATTTAAACTATTTACAATTGGAGAAATATCATCAAAAATCTCATTTGAAACTAAAATAGAACCTAAAATTGCTTGCTCTGCCTCTATATTGTTTGGAAGTTCGTCATAAGTTGACTTAACCAGATTTAATTTTTCCATAATTAATTGATAATTGAGTTTTAGTTTTTAAACAACAAATTATTATTATGGGGAAAAAAATGTATAACTATTTTACTATTTCTTCAGGAATTACTTTTATTTTAATATACGACTCTATCTCTGAGTGTAAATTAAGAACTACTTTAAATTCACCTATGGACTTAATTTCTGTGATTGGTTGTATTAATGATGAGCTTAGTTCAATATTTTCATTTTCTTTTAAAAGTTTTGATATTTCTGTAGGTTTTACTGATCCATATAATTCTTTATTTTCTGTTACCAGTTTTTTTATTTCAAATGTTTTGTTTTTCAGTTTTTCAGCAATTTCTTTTGCTACTTTTTTCTTTTCTAGATCTTTTTTATTTAGCTCACTTTTAATCTTTTCAACTTGTTTAATATTTTTCTCCGATGCAAATAAAGCTTTTTTTTCTCGAATTAAAAAATTTCTTGCATAACCTCTTTTTACATCTATTACCTCACCTATACTTCCTAATTTTCTCAGATTTTCTAATAGAACAATTTTCATAACAAACTCTATATTAAAGCTAAGTTTCTAGCACGTTTAATTGATAATGATAATTCTCTTTGCTTTTTTAGGCTTACAGACGTAATTCTTGAGGGAAGTATTTTACCATTTTCAGAAACATATTTTTTTAATAATCTTACATTTTTATAGTCAATTTTTGGAGCCCCTTTTCCAGATAATGGACATTTTTTTTTAAATCTAAACTTTTGATTCTGGAATACACTTAATTTTGTAAAGTTATTTTGTCCTGAGCTTTTTTTAAATTTTTTATTTTTCATATGAATTTATTTATCTTTTTTTTCTTTATCTTCAGAATTCTTTTCAAAATAGTTGGTATCTAAATCTATTTTTTTAACTTTAATAGTTAAGTATCTTAGTAAATTTTTATCGATTTTTTCACTTTTCTCTAACTCAGAAATAGTTTTTCCACTACCTTCAATTTTAAAATGTATATAGTTTCCTTTTTTATTTTTTTTAATTAAATAAGAAAGGTTCATTAAACCCCATTTTTCAGTTTTTAATAAATTTCCGCTATTACTCTCGATTATTTTTTTGTATTTTTCCTCAACTTGTTTTAGTTGAGTAGGGCTTATATCTTGCCTCGCTATAATTGTATGTTCATAAAAATTCATAGTTTAAAAAAAAGCAGGATATACTATTATAAATTTTTAATTACAACATAAAAAAACAATAAAATTAATAATGATTTCAGTAGTTTTCCCAGGACAAGGATCTCAAAAAGTTGGGATGGGATCTGATTTGTATAAAAGATTTGAATACAGCAAAGATATTTTTAAAACAGCAGATGAAATATTAGGTTATAAAATTTCTGATATTATCTTAAAAGGCCCTCAAGAAAAATTAAATCAAACAACTTATACCCAGCCCGCAATTTACTTAATAGGATATTTTATTTGCAAGATTTTAGAAAAGGAAACTAATTTTTTTCAAAATAAATTTGGATTTTTTGCAGGACATTCTTTAGGAGAGTATACTGCTCTAACAGCTTCAAATTCGATTACATTTGAGCAAGGATTATTTCTGTTAAAAAATAGAGGTGAGTCGATGCAATCTGCTGTTCCATTAGGGGAAGGAGGTATGTTGGCGGTTTTAGGAGTTGAGACTAAAGAAATTCAAAAAATGATTAGTGAAAATTTTGATAAAAATAAATGTTATTTAGCAAATGATAATTCTAATGGTCAAGTTATACTGAGTGGTAAAAATACTGATCTTGATATATTTTCAGAAAATCTAAAAAAAAATAAAATTAAAAATATTAAATTACCTGTAAGTGCACCATTCCATTGCGAGTTAATGAAAAATGCTACCATACAAATGGATAGAGTTATAAATAGCCAAAAATTTCAAAATCCAAAAATTAAAGTTATTTCTAATGTTTCTGCATCAGAATACAAAAATGAAGAAGAAATAAAAAAACTTTTAATAAAACAAATTGAAAGCCCGGTTAGATGGAGAGAAAGTATAAATTATATGATTTCGCAAGGCACAACATCGTTTGTTGAAATTGGCCCAGGAAAAGTCTTATCAGGTTTAATTAAAAGGATTAATAAAGATGTAAAAGTATTGAATATTGATACACTAGAGGATATTCAGGGTATTAATTTATGATAAATTTAAAAAATAAAAATATTATAATAACTGGAGCAACTGGAGGAATAGGTAATTCCATAGTTGATACATTGACCTCTTTGAATTCAAAACTTGTTGTGACTGGAACTAATGAAAAAAAGTTAGAGCAATTGAAAAACAAAAATGCAAATTTAATTATAATAAAACAAGATATCTCTATCCATGACGAACTAGAAGCATTTGTTGAAAAATGTAATAATGAACTTGGTGGTAAAATTGACGTTTTGGTTAACAATGCTGGTATCACGAAAGATAATTTAACTATCAGAATGGATAAAAAAGAATGGGATAATGTTATAAATATAAATTTAACATCTACTTTCTTGCTTTCAAAATATGTAATTAAAAAAATGTTAAAAAATAAATTTGGAAAGATAATAAACATAACATCAGTTGTTGGACATACTGGAAATGTAGGGCAAGCAAACTATGCAGCCTCTAAAGGAGGAGTTTCCTCAATGTCGAAAAGTTTATCGCTAGAATATGCAAAAAAAAACATTACAATTAATTGCATAGCTCCAGGATTTATAGATACTGCGATGACAGAAAAAATTAATGATGATTTTAAAAACCAGCTTAAGTCAAAAATACCTTTAGATAGATTTGGATCTCCACAAGATATAGCTAATTGTGTAGCTTTTTTATCTTCAGATCTATCAAATTATATTACAGGAGAAACAATACATATAAATGGAGGCATGTATTTTAGTTGACAAATATATGTAAATAACTATTAACGTAAAAAAAGGAAAAATACGATGGCAGATGACATTTCAAGTAAAGTAAAAAAAATTGTAGCAGATCACTTAGGCATAGAAGAAGCCAAAGTAACTGAAGAATCAAGTTTTATAGATGATTTAGGTGCTGACAGTCTAGACACTGTAGAGTTAGTTATGGCTTTTGAAGAAGAATTTGGTTCAGAAATTTCTGACAGTGAAGCAGAGAAAATTCTAACTGTCGGAGATGCAATTAAATTTATAGAGAGTAAAGCAAACTAGAAATTAATGTTGTTTTCCAAAGACGGCAAAATGATAATTTTATCATCACCGTCTGGAGCTGGTAAAACAACTTTAGTAAAAAAAATCTCTAAAGAAAAAAAATATAAAATTTCTATCTCACATACAACTAGAGAACCTAGACAAGATGAGGTGAATGGAGTTGATTATTTTTTTATTTCTCAAAAAAATTTTCAAGAACTTATTAAGAGCAATGCTTTTTTAGAATATGCAAAAGTCTTTAAAAATTTGTATGGTTCTACAAAAGAAGAGGTATTTAGAAATTTAGATAATGGTCACAATGTTCTTTTTGATATTGACTGGCAAGGAGCTCAACAGATTAGACAGCAATCATTAAATTATGATGTTGTATCTTTTTTCATTTTGCCCCCTTCTAGAGAAATCCTTCTTAAAAGACTGATATCTAGAGGTGAAAAAAGAGATGAAATTATCCAAATGAGAATGCAACAATTTGATAAAGATGTTCTTCATTGGTCAGATTATGATTTTGTGGTAATAAACGAAGATCTTGATAAATGTTCAAACGAAATACTCGGATATCTTGAAAATACCAAAAAATACGATAAATCAATTATTGAAAGACACTTGAATAAACTAATTTAATGTTTTTCTTCCTCATATAATTTTGAGAGTTGAAAATATATCATTGGAGAGATATTCTGGGGTCTGCTTTTTTCATCCAAATCCAGTTTATCAATTATTTTTTTTGAATTTCTGAATAAAATATTCAGTGGTTTTTTTATCATCTTGCGTCTATTTTGAAAAAAAATATTTGTTACTTTTTCTAAATTCTTAGGATCTTTAAATTCAAAGTAATTATTTTTTGGTTCAAAATAAACTAATGAACTTTTTACTTTTGGTTTAGGGTAAAAATTATCAGGATCAATATCCATTATTTTTTTTACTTTTAATTTCCAGTCAGTTAAAATGGATAATCGTCCATATTTACTTGTATCAACTTTAGATATTATTCTATCGGCAACTTCTTTTTGAAACATCAGTACAAATCTTTTAAATAAACGATCTAAATTACTTAGTCTGATCCAATTTATTAATATTTTTGAAGATATATTGTATGGCAGGTTACCAAATACAATTATAGGTACATTTGAAAATCTATTCCAATCAATAGACAAAACATCCTCATTAATTATATCTAAATTTGATTGAAATTTATTTTTTAATTTAATTGATAAATTTTTATCCTTTTCTATAGCAAAAAATTTATTTGGTTTCCTTTTTAATATTTCTTGAGTTAGGTTTCCTGTGCCAGGTCCAATTTCAATTATTATGCTTTCATTTGATATTTCGCCAAGGTCTACAATATTTTTAATAATTTTTTTATCCAAAAGAAAATTTTGACCTAGTGATTTTTTTGGAACTAAGATCATTTCAAGGTTTTAATAACATTGAATATATTTTCTAAGGATTTTGTACTAGATTTATTTTTACCTATCATGTTTTCATTTGGACCGTGATCTACAGACATTCTTAAAAACGGGAGACCTAATGTAATATTAGATGCATCAAAACCATAAAGTGCTTTAAATGGTGTTAATACTTGATCATGATAAATTCCGATAACTGTATCAAAATAAGAAATATTTTTATTTATAAAAAATGTATCAGCCGAAAATGGACCACTTATATTTATTTTTAATTTTTTTAATTTTTTTACCGCAGGTTTGATTATTAAATTTTCTTCATTAAAATTTGACTTAGTTTCGCAATGAGGATTGAGACCTAAAATAGCAATTTTTGGATTAATTTTAAGTTTATACTTAAAAAAACTATTTATTGTTTTGACATTATTTAAAATCAATTTTTGACTAATCATTCTACTGATTTTTTTAATAGGAACATGTGTTGTAAGCGGTGATATTATTAAATTTTTGTTAAACAAAAGCATAACAGGATTTTTGGAAATTTTGGTTCTTGACTTATAAAAAATATATTCAGTAATCCCTGGATATTTTTTTGGTAAAAAATGCTTTTTTGATATTGGACCATTGATTAATTTATCGCTTATTCCATAATTTAAAAACTTGATGGCAACCTTAAAACATTCATCTATGTAATTTTTTGATCTTGGTGAAATTTTTTCAAATGTTTTTGTAAAATTATATTTTACATTTATTAGATATATTTTATTTTTTAATTTCTTTATATCTGGTATTTCATTTTTAATTTCCTCAAATATAAGTTTTTGATTTAAAAATTTAATTTGAGACAAAATTAGTTCTTTAGAACCGATAATTATAATTGGATAATTAATAATCGATCTTATAGATTTCTTTTTGAAAACCTTAGATAAAATTTCAATAAAAACACTATTCGGCTCTCCTAAAACTATTATCAGAGGCTTTCTAATTTTCACTTATGAATATCCTTTTTTTTATTTTATTAAAATAAATATATCCCAATTTATTTAATTGTTTTTCTGTTTCTATATTAATAATTTTCTTTAACTCTTCATCAAAATTAATTTTTTGATTAATTTCGCGTCTGTCATTTACTTTTATTATTAAGAATGCATTATTTGTTTTAATTGGATTAGTAATTTTTTTTCCTGAATTGATTTGATCGTAAATTTGTTTTGATATTTGATTTGACTTCACCCAACCTAAATTACCTCCAAAATTTTTACTTTCAGAAATACTATAAATACTAGCTGTTGCTTCAAACCCTGACTTTTTTATCTCCGAATAGATTTTTGATTTTAAATCGTTAAAATTTTCATTTGATTTATTTTCAAAAAGTATTTCACTAAGATTTAATTCCTCAATTTTAGTATTTTGATTCGTTATTTGTTTTTTTAGATCATCAAGATTAATTTTAACTTGAGATTTAAATTTTTTATAAACAAATTGTCTCCAAACATTATCAACTATAAAATTATACTCAAAAAATTCATATGGAAGATTAATCTTTTTTAATTGATCTAATAATTGATTTTTATTTTGTTTTGAATTCGATAAAAAGTTTTCTATAAAATTATCACCTATATTTTCTTTTTTTAAGTCAATAAATTTTACAAGTTCAATTTCTTTAATTTTTCTATTTTTTAATGAATTTTTTGAAATTTGCTTTATCTGATTTTTATTTAAGCCTTCTAATCTTGGGTTTAAGAATATTAAAAACTTTATTTCATTTTCAATATCTATATTTGTAATAATATGTTCCTCAATTTTAAAAATTATTTCAATTTTAGCTTTTGCAAAAACCACTGAAGTTAGGGCCATCCATAGTAGAATTGTTAATATAAAATAATTATTACTTTTGTTAATCATTTAAATTAGGTGTATTCAGCTCCCCAAAAGGAATAAAAGATATTTTGAAGAAAATATTTTTTTCTGGGTTTACATCATCTTCGTTATAAAATTGTCTATTATAAATAAGGGATGCTTCTAAACAATCATTCTTGTATTTATAAATAAGATTATAATAATCAGTTAAATTTTTATCTAAATTTTTATTTGTTTCAAATGCAAATGAGTTTGATTTATTTAAATTTATATTTGTTTTATTAATTAAATAACTTTCATCTCCAATATCTTCACTTTTTTCCATGAATTCAAACGAGGTATTAAATTTACTATTATTATAATTTAAGGATGCCAAACTATAATTAGTTTCGCTTAAATTTTGATCTAATATAAAATTATAATCAAAAGATAAATTTTCAGTAATATTGATACCCGAGTATCCGATTAGATCAGATGTTTTTTTACCAAGAGATGAACTAATAGGAAGATCCTGATCTTCTACTGATCTAAAATTAATTGCTGTACCAAATTTTAATTTTTCATTATTAGATTTATCTTCTTTTTTATACTCCAAACCTAAAGTTAAAGATCCATCATGCTCAACAGTTTTATTGTTAATTCTATCTAGATCAAAAAAATTATGAAAATTTAATAATATTTTTTCATTTTTTTGATTCGTTCCTTTATTTGGACTGTATCTTAAAGCTACCATAGGAGTTAAAAAATTTTTGCCTGAATCACTTTCTTTTATTAAAGGGTATTTTGTGTTTAATAGTAAAGAACTTTGAACTTTATAATCTAAATCATCTTTGTATGTTTGAGACAAATCACCATAAGTATTGATGTTTCTTATTAATAATTTTATATTATTGTCAAAATTGCTCTCATTATTTCCAATATTTGCATTTAAATTAAAATCATTAATAAAATCAAGTTCATCTACATTTGTGTTATATTTGTGATAATTACCAGATGATTTAAAGTTAAAAGTGTCGAAAAAGCTTCCATCTAAAAAAGTTTCTTTATTGTATTCAAAATTTGGAAATATATATTCATAACTATCGTTTTTTGGTTTAGATAGATCTTCAATAATATTAAAAGATGATGAAAAATTATAATCATCATCATATTTTTCATACACAAATGATGAGTTTAGTGTTGTAAAGTTATTTATTAAAGGTGATTGAATTTGATATTTTTTTAGATAATTATTATTAGAAACACTTTCTATTTTCATTTCATAAAACGAATTTTCAAAATCACCCTTAAGTGTTGAGAAAAAATGTGTATTAGAATTGTCTTTTCTATTATAACTAAAGTCAGTTATTAAATTAGAATTTTTAAATACTTGTCTATATTCAGTCTGCACAAACAAATTATTATTTGTATAAACTCTTGGGGATATGGTCATATCCTTATCTGTATCAATAACTTTATAATATGGGATTTGGGCCGAGAAGCCTAAATTGCTGCTATTGATAAATTGTGGAAATAAAAAACCTGACTGCCTTTTAACTGTAGGATCGGGATGAAAAAAGTAAGGAAAGTAAGCCACAGGCATATCGTAAATTTCAAGCCATGCCTTTTTATACTCTATTATTTTTTTTTCCTTCAAATGATTTACTTCATTTGCAGATATCGACCACGCTGGACATTTTCCATCTATATTTTTACAAGTTGTAAAGCTACTTTTCTTCATTTTTGTTTTTGATAAATCAGTAATGATATAAGTACCAACTAATCTTGGATCATTTTCTGAATTCCCAAAAAAACTTTTGTTAAATTTAAAAGTAAAATCTGATCCTACAAGTTCCTTTGTTTCAAAATTAATATAACCATATTTTGCCTCAAGGTTATTATTTTCTTTGTCAGATAATTTAATATTTTTTCCTTTAAATAAATTATCTTTGGTATTAAATTGGAATCCTGAGGCAGAAAATACATTTTTGAATTTATCTTTTAAGACAGTGTCTTCCTTTGTTTGAAAAATACCCTTTTTTTCATTAAATATTATATCACTAGATAAAATATTTATTTTATTTTTAAAATTAATTTCCGTTTCATTTTGACTTTTTATTAATTCATTTTGTATATCGTATATAATTTTTTGAGAATATATTTTATAGTTATTTATAAGATCTATCAAAATTACATCTTTATTTATTTCCAATATTTTTTTTTTCTGATCAAAGGTAGAGTTTTTACCTTTAATTTCAAATTCAATATTTCCATTATTTTGATCTAACAAATTTATAATTGTATTATTAAATGTTGAAATTACATTTTTTTGCTTTTCAAATAAAACTTTATCACTAGAAATATTAAAATTTTTGATATTATCTGAAAAAAATACATTACCACTTATTTCTACAGATTGATCATATTTATTATATATTGCTTTATCTCCTTTAATTACTGCACCAGTTCCATCTGTTATATTTACATTTCCAGTTGCAAAAATTAAGTTTCCTTTTTCTTTAATATCAACTGTTTCAGCATCTATTAAAATATCGTTTGAATACGATTTGCTATTTAAATTTAATAAACAAGCAAAAGTAAATATAATAATTAAATAAAATTTATTTTTCATTTAAATTCAAAATTCCAATAGTACATATTAATATTAAGATTAAATTTGGTAGCCATACTGCTAGAGTAATAGGAATTTTGTTGTTATTTCCTAATAAACCAAAAAAATAATATATGTAATAGATAATTACGGAACATAAAATTCCAATTATAATCATAAATACTTTTGACTTTTTAAAATTAACATTAAACATTAATATACAAGATAACATAGAAAAAATTACTAAACTTATAGGTATAGAAAAAATTTTATTAATATAAAGATTTATTTCAGATATATTTAGCCCAACACTTTTAAAATCGCTTCTTTGTTTAAATAATTCAAAAATATTAAGAGACTCTAAATTAGAAAATATAGAATTTATTTTGATGTAATCAAAATTTGTTTCTAAGATATATGTTCCGTCAATAAAATCTTTTTTTCCGTCACTATTTGAAATTATTGTATCTTTTAATTTCCAGGATTTATTAGTAATCGTTGCCTCTTTAGCAATAATACTTTTATCGCTTCTAAAGTTGTCATCAAATATAGTTACTATTATATTCTTAAGAACGTTCTTTTCAATTTTCTCTGAATGAATAATCATCGATTTTCCACCTAAATTATCTTTAATCCATAATCCATTTTCATTTATAACTGCAAGATATTTTTGATCTTTTGTATATTTATTTTTGAATTCAAGATAACTGTATTTCATATTCGATGATATAAAATGAAATATTGTGACAATAAATATTCCAACTATGAAAACTAGTAGACTTAATAAAAAAACTAATTTTAAATTATTTATCCCATTATTTTTAAATATTAAAATTTCGTCGTTATTTTGAAATTTTATAAAAAAAAACTGTGTAGTAATAAGTATTATAAATGGAAAGATTTCAAATAGTATAGAAGGTAAGTTAAGTACTGTAAGTAATATTGGTACACCTAATCCTATTTCACTATACTGATCAAAAAATTTTAATTCTTCTAAAATATTCATTATAAAAATTAATGAGCAGAAGATTAAACTGATGTACATTAATCTTGTAAAATAAATATTGTATATGTGTTTGATATAGATTTTATTTAGCATGCTTATATACTTTTCTTATTTAAATTAAAAATAGTTGAGTAAACAATAATAAATAAGATAAACGGCAATATAATATAAAATAAATTGTTCCTTATAGAAATATTTAAAAATTCTGAATTAAGTTCTGAAAAAATTATTATAAAAAATCCAATTGCAAAAATTAATAATTCGTATGAAAAGTTTTTTTTATTTTGATTATTTGAAAAAATAAGCAACGAAGCAACTGTGCCTAAAAGAATAATATAAAACTGCTTAAATGATCTTTTAAATATTTCTTGAGTACTCTTAATTGAAGAATATTTATCGCAAACAAAAAAAGGTAAACTATAATTGGTTTTTGTACCAATCATAAAATTGTTAACACAATCGATCAAAACTTTTGAATCTAGCTCTTGTAATTTAGGATGAGTGGTTGATTTAGTTTTTACATTAGATAAGTTAATAGTTGTACTATTAAATTTAATCACCCTTGAGTCTTTGTAATTATTATCTGTAATATCTACAATTTCTCCAAAACTTAAATATAAAATTTTATTTGGTCCATTTTCAATTATCTTACCTGATCTTGCAGAAATTATTTGTATATTTGATATATCAATACTATCTTTTATATAAACATTTTCCATATTACCCTTTTCATCTATGTTTTCGACATAAATTGTGAAATCTTTTACTGTATCTATAAATTTTTTTTCAGTTATTAAGGAAGAAAATAAATCAACATTCGAATTTCTAATAAAATCTCTTGAATAGTCTTGAGCCTTAGGCACTATATAGTAAGCAAGTAAAATTTGTAGAATAGTGAAAAGAATTGATACTTTTATAATAAAATTAACTAATCTTAATTTACTTACACCGTTTGTCCAAAAAATTAGTATTTCGTTGTTAGTTTTATATTTTAGAATTATATAAAATAAGCATATAAAGTAAGAGAAAATATTTACTTTTGAAAATATTTTAGGAAAATTTAAAGATACAAATGCAAAATATACCTGAAATCCATGACCGTCTTTAGAGACAAAATCTAAATAATTTACAGACTGAATTACCCATATTATTAGAGATAAACTCAAAGAAATTATTAAAAAGAAGCTCGCAAAATCGTAAAAAAACTTTCTAAATATTATCTTTTCCATTGAAATTTTCTTTTTTGATACATATAAGCTACAACCTATACTATATTTAATACAAATGAGCTTAAAAATAAATTATATAGATAAGAAAAAAAACCCTAGCAAGAACAGGGCTATTTTTGTTAATTCAAACAACAAAATAGCTAAATTTAATGGTCAATTAGATCAAAAAAGCATTAATAAAATAATCAATTTCCTTAAAAAAAATAAGAATTTTAAAGACGATAAAATTATTTCTTTAAATGAGGATTTTGATCAAAAAATAATCCTTATTATTTTAAAAAAATCTAAAACAGAACTAGACTTTGAAAAATTAGGAGCAAAATTTTTAGATTTTTTGAAAAAAAATGAGATTTATGAAATTCATATAGAGACTTTTAACATTCAAAAAAAAGATATAATAAATATTAACTCATTCGTACATGGAGTAGAACTAAAATCATATGAGTTTAATTTATACAAAACAAAAAAACAAAGTACAAAATTTGATATAAATATTGATAAATCAAATATTTCTCAAACATCAAAAAAATTAGATGCCATTTTAAAAGGTGTAAATTTTACAAGAGATTTGGTATCTGAGCCTGGCAATATCTTACATCCAGATGAATATGCCAAACGTTTACTAAAGCTTAAAAAAATAGGATTAAAAGTTAAAATTTATGATGAAAAAAAATTAAAAAAATTGGGCTGTAATGCTTTGTTAGGAGTTGGACAGGGTAGTATTAGGGGATCGTACTTAGTTACAATGGAATGGAATGGAAATAAATCAAAATCTAAACCTTTGGCATTTGTTGGAAAAGGTGTCTGTTTTGATACTGGTGGCATATCTCTGAAGCCTGCAAAATTTATGGAAGATATGACATATGACATGGCGGGATCAGCAGTTGTTGCAGGTTTAATGAAAAATTTTGCCCTAAGGAAAGCAAAAATAAATGCAGTTGGCGTTGTTGGACTTGTTGAAAATATGCCGGGTGGTAACGCTCAAAGACCTGGTGATATTGTAAAATCTTATAGTGGTAAAACTATTGAAGTTTTAAATACAGACGCAGAGGGTAGATTGGTTTTAGCTGATGCATTGACTTATACTGAAGAAAAATTTAAACCAGAATTTATCATTGATCTTGCGACTTTAACTGGTGCTATAATAGTTGCACTTGGATCTGAACATTCAGGGTTATTTTCAAATAATGACAAATTATCCATTCAATTACATGAGGTTGGAAAAAAGGTAGACGAAAAAGTTTGGAGACTACCTCTTAACAAAAATTATGATAAATTAATGGATTCAAAAAATGCTGATATGCAAAATATAAATTATGTAGGGGGAGCGAGCTCAATTACAGCTGCACAGTTTTTACAAAGATTTATTATAAATAATACACCTTGGGTTCACTTAGATATAGCCGGAATGGCATTTTCAAAATATGGAGGAGCTTTAAATTCGGGCGGTGCAACGGGATACGGAGTACGTTTACTGAACAAATTAGTGGAGGATTATTATGAGTAATTTGGAGCAAACATTATCGATAATTAAACCAGATGCAGTTGAAAGAAATTTACAAGAGGAAATTAAAAAAAATTTTATTGAAAATAATTTTATTATTAAAAAAGAAAAAAAAATTCAAATTTCAAAAAGTGAGGCTGAAGACTTTTATAAAGTGCATCAATCTAAGCCATTTTATAATGAGCTTTGCAATTACCTATCTTCAGGACCAATTATTGTTATGATCCTTGAAAAAGAAAGTGCAGTAAAAGAGAATAGAAAATTGATGGGTGCAACAGATCCAACAAAAGCTGAGGAGGGCACACTTAGAAAAAAGTATGGTATTTCAATAGATAAAAACTCTGTTCATGGATCAGATAGTATTGAAAATGCTAAAATTGAAATAGAATTTTTTTTTAAATTTTAGAAATAACTTTTTTTATAGCCATTGGATATAGCTTATTCTCTAACTTAAGTACTTTCTTAGCAAGGCTTTTTGGAGTATCAGATTTCATTATTTTTACTTTTTTCTGTATTATAATTTTTCCAGAGTCTAATTTTGTAGTTACAAAATGAATAGTACATCCAGAGTACTTTTCTTTCATTTTAATTACTCTCTCGTGAGTATTTAATCCTTTATATTTTGGTAATAAAGATGGATGAATATTGATAATTTTATGCTTATATTTATTAATAAAGTTTTTGCTTAAAATTCTCATAAATCCAGCTAAACAAATTAATTTAATATTATTTTTACTAAGAAAATTTATTATTTTCTTCTCTGCTTTATTTTTATTTCCATAATTTACTATTTTTGTATTAATTTTATTTTTTTTTGCAAATAATACGCCTCTTACATGTGATTTATCACTAATTATAAGCCTTATATTGATTAAAGAGTATTTAGTATTAGAATATTTATATATTGATTTTAAATTTGAGCCACGTCCTGAAATAAAAACTGCTATTGGTATTTTTTTTTTACCAGTTAACTTTACCATTTAACATAACTTTAGAGTTTCCATCAGTAATTTTTCCAATTACATAAGGAGCATAATCCTTTTTAAAATATTTTTTTACTTTATTTAAATTGTTTTGATTTATAATCAAAATAAATCCAACTCCACAATTGAATGTTTTTAACATTTCACTGTCCGAAATATTATTATTTTTTAACCATGAAAATACTTTTTTCACTCTTATTTTGCTTAAATTTATTTTTGCACATTTACCTTTAGGAATTATTCTTGATAAGTTATCCCTTATTCCCCCACCTGTTATGTGTGCACATCCATTAATTAACTTTAAATCAATTAATTTAGATATTTCTTTGACGTATATTTTTGTAGGTTCTAACAACCATTTCTTTAAATTTTTATTTTTTTTATAATTTATTTTATTTTTAGCTAAAAGATAACGAACTAGCGAATATCCATTCGAATGTATTCCAGATGAAGGAATGGCTAATATTAAATTGGTTTTTTTTATCTTGCTTGATTTTAAAATATTATTTTTATTAACTATTCCAACACAAAAACCTGCAATATCAAACTTACCTTTTGAGTAAGTTCCGGGCATCTCTGCAGTTTCACCACCTACAAGTTCACATCCACTGATTTTACATCCTTTTTGAATACCTTTTATAATATCATTCAATTTTTTGTGAATGATTTTATTTATAGAAATATAATCTAGAAAAATAAATGGTTTACCTCCTTGTACTAAAATATCATTAACACTCATTGCAACTAAATCTATTCCGATTGTATCAAATTTATTTAACTCATTTGCAATCTCAATCTTTGTTCCAACGCCGTCAGTGGATGCAATTAGGTGGGGATTTTTAATATTAGAAGGGATTTTTGTTATAGATCCAAAATTACCAATATTATTTTTATTTTTGTTCTTTTTTGAAGTTATTTTAGATATAAATTTAACAAATTTATCAGCAGATCTAATGTTAACTCCACTCTTCGCATATGTTAAGTTGGTTGCCATATAATTTATGAAAAAAATAATTAATTCTTTTCTATACAATTTTTTAATATTATTTTTTATTTATTTATTTATCTTTTCCACAAATAATAGTTATGCAAATACATATAAAATTGAAAATATTGAGATTTCAGATGAATATAACGCAAATTTTAAAAAAGAAGATGTAATTGATAAAGCGTTTCAAACAGCATTTAAAATTTTAATAAGTAAAATTACAACATCAAAGGATTTTAATTTATTAGAAAATCAAAATCTTAAATTAATCAAAAGTTTTGTTGAGAGTTTTTCAGTAGTAAATGAAAAATTCGAAAACAATAAATATCATGGTATTTTTCAAATTAACTTTAATAAACGTAAAATTTTAACCTTTTTAAGAAATAAAAATATTTTTCATTCAAGAATGATAGAAAAAGAAATTTTATTTATACCTGTATTAATTAATTTATCAAAAAACAACCTACTATTATTCGACGAAAATCCTTTTTATAAAAATTGGAATTTAGATAGAAAAAAACAATTTTTATTAAAATATATAATGCAGAATGAAGATTTGGATGATTACAAATTAATTCAGGAAAGATTAAATTTTATTGAAAATTATGACTTTAATGAAATTATTTCAAAATATGAATTAAATCAAAATTATATTATTTTTATAGTTTTAAAGGATTCTGATAATTATAAAACTTTTTCAAAATTTAATGTAAGTTCAGTAAAATCAAATTTTAAAAAAGAATTTAAATACTTTGAATTAGATAATGAAGAAAAGGTCAAGGAATTAATTGAAGTTATGAAGATAAAATATGATGATGAATGGAAAAAAATAAATTTAATAAATTCATCTATTAAGTTAAATATCCAATTAAATGTAGACTCAGAAAACATATTGTTGGTGAATAAAGTTGAAAAATTACTTAACTCAATCGAATTAATCGAAAAATACTACATTAACTATTTTAATAATTCAATAACAAGCTATTCAATTTTAAGTAATAGCACACCAGATAAACTTATAAACGAATTTGAAAAAAATAATTTAAGCGTAATTCTAGAAAATAATATATGGACCATAAATGAGTAAACTAAACCAAGCTTTGCTTAAGTTTGATTTAGATCAAAACTTTGCATATGATGATTTTTTTGTTTCAAAATGTAATTTTTATGCGTTCAATCTAATAGAAACATGGCCTAAATGGGAAAAAAATATTTTAAATATTTACGGAGAAAAATTTTCTGGCAAAAGTCATTTATCAGAAATTTTTAAAAAAAAAAATAAAGCCATAATAATAAAAACACATCAAATTAACGAGAATTTTTTTAATAAAATAAGGTTTCATGAAAATATTATTTTAGATAATCTAGATTATATCTCTAATGAGAAAATTTTATATTCTTTGTTTAATTTTACAGAGCAATTTAATAAGTATCTTATTATAAATTCAATTTCTTCAATTAACTCCATTAATTTTACTCTTCCTGATTTAAAATCACGTGTAAAAAATTGCATATTTGCAAAAATTGATAAACCTGATGATGATATGGTTTTTGCTTTAGTTTTAAAACATTTTTCGGACAGACAAATTAAAATTGAGAAAAAAATTATTGAATATATTGCTAAAAGAATTGAAAGGTCTTATGGAAAAATATTGGATTTTATATATAAAGTTGATCAGTTTAGTTTAATTAATAAAAAACCAATTGATTATAAATCAATAAAGAAAATTTTAGAGGAATAATTGAATAAATATAGAACTCATAATTGTAATGAATTAAGCAAGATACATATAAATCAATCTGTTTTGTTATCTGGATGGATAAATAAAAAGAGAGATCATGGAAATCTTTTATTTATCGATTTAAGAGATAACTTTGGGATCACTCAATGTATTATTAATAAAGATAATAAAAATTTTTCTTTATTAGAAAAAATCCCTTTAGAAACTGTGATAAAAATTGAGGGAAGTGTTTTAGAAAGATCATCTGACACAATCAACAAGGAAATCAAAACTGGTGAAATAGAAGTTAAAATTAATTCATTTGAAATTTTAGGAAAAACAAAAGAATTGCCATTACCTGTATTTTCTGATCAAGAATATGCTGAAGAAATAAGACTAAAATATAGATTTTTGGATCTGAGAAGAAAAAAAATTCATAACAATATTATTCTTAGATCAAAAGTTATATCCTTTATAAGAAAAGAGATGGAAAGATTGGGATTTAATGAGTTTCAAACACCAATTTTGACATCATCTAGTCCTGAAGGAGCAAGAGATTTTTTAGTTCCAAGTAGATTAAATCCAGGCATGTTCTATGCTTTACCCCAAGCACCTCAACAGTTCAAACAACTAATAATGGTATCTGGTTTTGATAGATACTTTCAAATAGCACCATGTTTTAGAGATGAAGATGCTAGAGCAGACAGAAGTCCCGGAGAATTTTATCAACTAGATATAGAAATGTCATTTGTGGAACAAGAAGATGTTTTTAAAGTTGTAGAAAAATTAATGGTTAGTCTTTTTACAAGTTTTTCTAAAAAGAACATAGTTTTTGAAAAATTTCCTAGAATTCCTTACAACGAGTCAATGAATAAATATGGAACAGACAAACCAGACTTAAGAAATCCACTTATAATTAATGATATATCTGAAATTTTCAAAAGAGATGATGTTACATTCGAAATTTTTAAAAAACTTTATAAATCTGGGGCATCAATTAAATGTATTGTAACTCGTCAAACAAACAAAAAACCAAGAAGTTTTTTTGATAATATAGACAAATGGGCCAAGCAACAAGGATGGAGTGGATTAGCATATTTTTCAATTGAAAAAGATGAAAGTGATAAATTAATTGGCAAAGGACCTGTTGGAAAGTTTTTTTCAAATGAAGCATTAAGCGAACTTATAAAAATTACAAATGCTCAGGTTGGAGACAGTATATTTATGTCTTGCAGTGATGAGGATCAAATTTATGAAATTATGTCAAAGTCTAGAAATAAAATAGCAGAAGAATTAAATATTATAGATGAAAATTCCTTTGCTTTTTGCTGGATTACTGATTTTCCTATATTTGAATTAGATAAAGAAACATCAAAAATAAACTTTAGCCATAACCCTTTTTCAATGCCTCAAGGTGATCCAAATAATTTAAATTTATCAAAACCTTTAGAATTAAAAGCTTATCAGTATGATATAGTTTGTAACGGTATCGAACTTTCATCAGGTGCAATTAGAAACCATATACCTGATTTAATGTATAAACTTTTTTCTATTGCTGGTTATGATAAAACTCAAGTAGATCAAAAATTTAGTGGAATGATAAATGCTTTAAGTTATGGCGCACCTCCTCATGGAGGTATTGCTCCAGGCATAGATAGAATTGTAATGCTTTTAGCAAACGAGAAGAACATTAGAGAGGTAACAATGTTTCCAATGAACCAAAATGCACAGGATTTAATGATGAATGCACCATCAAATATCAATGAAAGTCAGCTTAAAGAATTAAACTTAAAAATTTTGAAAAAAAATAATTAAATTATTTATTTTTTCCTTTTAAATTTAATTTTATATCAGAAAGATCTACTAATTTTTCCCTGTAATTATTTCTTACAAAACCTTTACTAGTGATATCTTTAACTAGTTTTATAAATTGGTTTTGTTCTTCATTATTTTGCTCAATATCTGTGTCTGTTTTATTAGCTATAGAAGGCGTATGTGCAAGATCCTCTCTATTTAAGTAGGAAATTGCAAGCTCTCTGAATAAATAGTCTAATATTGATGATGCACTTAGTATTCTATCATTACCCTGAACTTTTCCTGAAGGTTCAAATTTTGTTCCTATAAACGCATTTACAAACTCATCTAAAGGTACTCCATACTGCAAACCTAAAGAGATAGCTATTGCAAAATTATTCATTAAAGCTTTTACCAGTTCACCTTCTTTGGAAGTATCAATAAAAATTTCCCCGATTTTTCCATCTTCATATTCTCCAGTATGAAGGTAAACTTTATGATCACCTATAGTAGCCTTTTGTATATATCCTTTTCTCCTGTCTGGCATACTAAATCTTTTAGTAATTTTTTCTTGAAAATTATTATTATTTAAAACTATTTTATTAGGAGAATTAACTTTATTATTACTTATTTTGTCTGCAGTTTCATTGTATTTAACGTCAACTTTTTCTGTACTTTTTTCAAGGTTTTTTGTGTTTCTCTTATCAAATTTTACATCAAGGATTTCAAAATCACCATCATCCCTATTATCAAGCTGTTCTAACTGATTGTTGCTAATATCATCTAAATAATGTTTAACTTTAAAAGTACATGTGTAATAAGTTTCGACTAGATATTTTGCCATTATAAAAAATATTTTTTTTGAGTTTAATAAATTTATGTATATACATAATTTGAATTTAGTCTAATTTTTTTTTTACAATTAGAAATTGAAAATATATATGTTGACATTCGTTAAAGAAATTTTGACTTGGTGGAATCGCCAAACTCTAGGAACTAGAATAAATACAATTTTATTTGGAAAATTTGTAGGACAAGATGAATTCGGTAACAAATATTATGAAAATAAAAAAAGAAAAAAAAGATGGGTTATTTACAACGGAGAAATAGAAGCAACAAAAATTCCTGTTGAATGGTATTCATGGATGCACTCAATAAAAAATAAAATAGAACAAACACATGAACTAGAAAAGTATGATTGGCAAAAAAAACATTTATCTAATCAAACTGGGACTGATAATGCTTACAATCCTCAAAAGAATAAGAATGCAACAAAAAAAAAATATAAAACTTGGAAAAATTAATCTTTTAATTTTGGTAATTTTGCTGACAAACATTTTAGTTTCCAACGCAGAAAATGACAAAATAAAAGAAGTAAAAACTTCGGTGGAAATAAAAATTTTAGATAAAGTTAGTTCAAAAAATACTATTTTAAAATTAAATCTTGGAGAAGAGGAGAAGTTTCAAAACTTGCTTATAAAAGTATTAAAATGTGAAAATTCAAAATTTGATGATGATCCTGAAATAACTGCCTATATTCAAGTTAAAGATACAAATATTTCTGACAATGAAAAAGTTTTCATATTTAATGGTTGGACATTTTCGTCAAGCCCAACTCTAAATCCATTTGATCACCCAGTTTATGATTTGTGGTTAAGTTCTTGTAATGCTATATAATTTTTTCTCGATCTAGCCAAGTTACATTGAAATCTGAATCAATAAATTTTTTATGATTAATCAATTTCTTGTGTAGATCGATTGTTGTTGTTATACCTTCAATTACAAACTCCTCTAAGGATCTATTCATTCTTTGAATGGCCTCAGTTCTATTTCTTCCATGACAAATTAATTTGCAAACCATACTATCGTAGTAAGGTGTAACTTTATATCCCTGATAAATAGCACCATCTACTCTAGTTCTAAAACCAGAAGGTTGATGGCACATTCCAATTATTCCAGGTGATGGTTGAAAATTCTTTGCTGGATCCTCAGCATTTATTCTACATTCTATTGCGTGGCCTCTTGGTTGTATATCGTTTTGCTCTAAGGCTGTATCTCCACTGAATGCTATCCAAATTTGCTCTTTAATTATATCAATTCCAGTAACAACCTCAGTCACAGGATGCTCAACTTGAACTCTTGTATTCATCTCTAAAAAATAAAATTTTTCGTCTTCGTAAATAAATTCTACTGTTCCCGCTCCCTCGTAGCCAATTTTTTGAACCATATTTATGGTTTTTTTAAATAAATCATCTCTTATTTTATCATTCAAAATAGGGCTTGGGGTTTCTTCAATAAGTTTTTGATGCCTTCTTTGCACAGAGCAATCTCTTTCATGCAAATGAACAACTCGATTTTTCCCTGCTAAAATTTGAACTTCTATGTGTCTTGGGTTTTCAAAAAATTTTTCAATATATACTTCATCATTGCCAAAATATTTTTTTGCTTCTAATTTTGCGGTAAGAAAAAGATTTTCAAATTCATTTTCGTTCCGTACTATTTTCATACCTTTTCCACCTCCTCCTCCTGCAGCTTTAATTAAAACTGGAAGACCAGTTTTTTTTAAAATTTGATTTGCTTCATCTATATTTTTTACTCCACCTTCTGATCCTTCTATAACCGGCAAACCATATTCTTTTGCAATCTTTTTTGCTTGAATTTTATCACCCATCATTTGAATATGCTTAGATGATGGTCCAATAAATTTAATGTTATTTTCTTCTAATATTTTTGCAAAATTAGAATTTTCAGATAAAAAACCATACCCTGGATGAACAGCTTCAGCGTTTGTTAATTCGATTGCAGATAGTATTGCTGGTATATTTAAGTAACTGTTTACAGGCTGATGAGATCCAACACATATACTTTCGTCAGCTAACTTTACATGCATACTATCTCTGTCAACATCTGAGTGAATCGCGACTGTAGAAATTACCCATTCTTTACATGCCCTAATAATTCTTACAGCTATCTCGCCTCTGTTAGCAATTAAAATTTTTTTAAACATTTACTCGATAATAATTAGAGTTTGACCAAACTCTACAGGCTGGCCATCAGAAACACAAACTTCTTTAATAGTTCCATCAAAGCTACTTGGCACATGATTCATAGTTTTCATAGCTTCAACAATCATTATAGTTTCTCCCTTTTTAATTTTTTTTCCTACTTCAGCAAATTTTTTTCCTCCAGGCTCAGGAGCCAAGTATGCTGTTCCGATAATTGGTGATGTAACTTTATTGCCAGGGACTTCAGGATTTGTATCATTTTGATCTAATTGTTTTGTTGATATTGGATTTGGAGATATTATCTCACTAGAGCCTTTTTTAGATACTTTTATTTTTGTATCTTTGTAAGAATATTCAATTTCATTTAGATCAAACTCGTCTAAGCAATCTTTTAATTGTTTGATAATTTTTTTATTTATTTCCATTCTTGATCATTTCATAAATTGAATTTATGGCTAAAATGTAGCCATTGGTTCCAAGTCCACAAATTATTCCAGTAACAACGTCGCTAATTAGAGATTTCTGCCTAAACTCTTCTCTTTTATAAATATTTGAAATATGTAACTCTATACTAGGTTTCTTAAACAAACTTAATGAGTCTCTGATTGCAACAGAAGTATGTGTAAATGCTGCTGCATTTATAATCATGCCATCAAATATATTTCTTGATTCTTGAATTTTATTGACCAACTCTCCTTCAATATTTGATTGGTAAAATTCAATATTAATTTTAATTTTAGATGCTTCAAATTTGCATCTATTAAGCAAATCTTCATAAGTTTCACTTCCATATATTGATTTATCTCTATCGCCAAGTAAATTTATATTTGGTCCATTAATTATTATGATATTATTTTGCACATATTATTTATAATACATGGCTAAAAAAAATAAAATAAAAATTAAGTTAAATGGCAAAGCATTAAATGTAGATAAAGGCACAAAACTTGTTAACTTAATCAATAAACTAAAATTTCCTTTAAATAAGATAGCAATTGAAAAAAATAACTTGATTGTTGAAAAGAAAAAAATTAGTAAAATTATTCTCAAGTCTAAGGATAAAATTGAAATTGTTCATTTTATAGGTGGTGGGTAATGAAAAAAAAAGATTTTTTTAAAATAGCAAATAAAAAATTTCAATCAAGACTGATTGTTGGAACTGGTAAATATAAAAATTTTGAAGAATGCGCAAAAGCGGTTAAAGCGTCAGGAGCTGAAATAGTTACAGTTGCAGTAAGAAGAGTAAATATTTTTGATAAAAAAAAACCACTCTTAATGGATTTTTTAAATCCAAAAAAAATAACCTATTTACCAAATACAGCTGGTTGTTATAATTCAAATGATGCCCTTAGAACTTTACGTTTAGCTAGAGAAATTGGAGGGTGGAAATTAGTAAAATTAGAAATTTTAGGAGATAAAAAAACTTTACTTCCTGATATGATTGAAACATTAAAGTCTACAGAGACACTTACTAAAGAAGGATTTAAAGTAATGGTGTATTGCAATGATGATCCGCTAATGGCAAAAAGATTGGAAGATATGGGAGCTGTCGCTATTATGCCTTTGGCTGCACCAATTGGATCAGGATTAGGAATTCAAAATAAAACAAATATTGAAATAATTAGAAAAAAAATAAATGTTCCACTTTTAATTGATGCTGGAATAGGGCAAGCATCTGATGCAAGTATTGCAATGGAATTAGGATGTGACGGAGTATTAGTTAATTCAGCAATAGCTCATTCAAAAAATCCAGCTGTTATGGCAATTGCAATGAAACATGCAGTTATTGCTGGTAGGAAATCTTATTTATCAGGAAGAATGGAAAAAAGTTTTTTTGGAATAGCTACTTCCCCAAAAAAAGGCATTATTTAATTTTTTTTTTATATTTCTTATAAAATTTCTTTTTTGTTTTTTTTTGGTATGATTTATTAAAACTTTTCTTCTTTTCTTCAAATTTTATAATATTAGTTTCATTTTTAATAATTTTCTCAGATTGTATAACCTCAACTATTTTGTTATTTTTTGCTTTAAACTCAATTTTATAATCATTTACACCAAAGTTTAGGTCTTCTTTAAAAGTTAATTTTATTTTATTTTTATTTTGAAAAAAAATTATATCTTCTTCACTATTTGTTGATAAAAAATTAATAATTTTTTTGTTTAAATTAACCAAAACTTCTTTTGATTTATTTTCTAAACATTTAATTTCAATTAACTTGAAAATTTTAAGTGCTTGCGATTCATTTGTTAAACTCATTATCCATTTAACATTACTTTCCCTCAATCTTTGACGTGACATCTCAAGTAAACCAAAGTGAGTAATCCTACCAATTTGGATTCTTGCTCTATCTTTCCTGCATCTTTCTTTGAGTTTTCTCTCAACTTGCCGTCTATTTGAAAAATTATGCATATCAATAAAATCAATTATTATTAAACCTGACAAATCTCTAATTTTAATTTGTCTTGATATTTCTTCTGCGGCCTCTAAATTTGTATCAAGAGCAGTACTTTCAACATTTTTTTGTTTTATAGATTTTCCTGAATTAACATCAATTGATACAAGTGCTTCGGTTGGATTAATTACAATATATCCACCTGATTTAAGTTTTACCTCAGTTTTATAAATCTCATAAAGTTTTGATTCAATATTGTTTTTAAAAAAAAGTGGAATTTTATCTCTGTATTTTTTTACTTTTTTTATTTGTTTTGGCATTAACTGCTTTATATAAATTTTTGCTTTTTGATAACCGTCGTTACCTTCAACAAATATATTTTGCACTTCATCATCAACCATATCTCTAATACTTCTTTTAATTATATCACTTTCCTCAAATACAATTGTAGGCGCAATTGAGTCTATTGCCTTATTTTTTATTTGTTCCCATGCTTTTATTGAATTTTTTAGATCATTTTCTATATCATTTTTTGTTTTATTAGATCCAGCCGTCCTTACAATTAATCCCATCTCCTTGGGTATCTCAATTAAATTAAGTATTTGTCTAATTTTTTTTCTTTCGACAGGATTAAAAATTTTTCTAGATATTCCACCTCCTTTAGGAGTATTCGGCATAAGAACAGTATATTTTCCTGCAATTGAAATAAAGGTAGTAAGAGCAGCTCCTTTAAGCCCTCTTTCGTCTTTTAGAACCTGAACTAAAATAACCTGATTAGGTTTTATAACTTCTTGAATTTTATATCTTTTTTTTTTTACAGAAAAATTATTAGTTTTTATATCTAAACTTTTTTCAACCGCAGTAGTTTCTTCATCTGGTAAATCTATTTTTGAGTCTGGTTCAAGAATTTTTTCTTCCAAATCTTGTTCTCGTAAATCTTTTTCATCAATCTCGCTTTGTTTTTGTAATTCGATTCTAGTTTCTTCTTCTTCTTTTTTGATTAATTCAATATCACTTTGTGGAATTTGATAGTAATCACTTTGAATATCATTAAAGGATAAAAAACCGTGCCTCTCTCTACCAAAGTCTACAAAGGCAGCTTGAAGAGATGGTTCTATTCTGCTAACTTTTCCTAAATAGATATTATTCTTTATTAGATTATTATTTTTACCTTCGTATTCATAATCTTCAATATCATTTTCTGATTTAAGAACAACTCTAGTTTGTCTTGGATGCGATGCATCAATAAATAAGTTTTTTGGCATATGTTTATAAGTATTTTATTCATTAAAATTTTGTTAATATTTTGTGTGCCTTAACATTAACAAATTCGTAGATTAAATAAAACTAAAATGATTAAACATTTAAAAAAAATCATCATTTTAAGCTTATTTTTGTCTGTTATGACTTTAACAGGAATAATTGCTATTTTGTGGTATTATTCGAATGATCTTCCTGATTACAAATTTTTAAAGAATTATAAACCTCCAATTTCAAGCAAACTTTATTCAAGTGATGGACAATTATTAAGTGAATTCTCATCCGAAAAAAGAATTTTTGTGCCATATAATTCAATCCCTAATTTAGTTGTAAATTCTTTTTTATCAGCTGAGGATAAAAATTTTTTTAAGCATCCAGGAGTTGATGCAAAAGGGGTATTAAGAGCAGTTGTTAATAATATATCGAATATTATTGCCTCTAGAAGACTTGAGGGAGCATCTACAATTACTCAACAAGTAGCTAAAAATTTTCTTCTAACAAATGAAGTTTCAATAGATAGAAAAATTAAAGAGGCAATCCTTGCATTTAGAATTGAAAGAGCTTTAACCAAAGAGAGAATACTTGAACTATATTTAAACCAAATTTATTTAGGCGAAGGTAGTTATGGTATTGCTTCAGCTAGTTTACAATACTTTGATAAACCAATAAATGAATTAAAATATACCGAAGCAGCTTTACTTGCTGCCCTTCCAAAGGCACCTAGCAGATATAATCCTTACAAAAATATTGAATTAGCCAAGTTTAGAAGAAATTTGGTACTTCAAAATTTATTTGATAATGAATATTTATCTAAAAAAGAATTTGAAAACTTTTCTAAGGAAGAAATAAAGCTAAAAAAAAGAAAATCAGTATATTTAGAAAATTCAAATTATTATATTGAGGATATTAGAAAGCTAATTGTTGACAAATATGGCTTTGATAGAGTTTACAAGCAAGGATTTACAATTAATACACCTTTGAATTTAAAACTACAAGAAGTGGCAACAAAATCTTTAAGAAACGGATTAATTTCATTTGACAAAAAAAAAGGATGGAGAGGCCCTTTATTAAATAAAAAATATAATCAAGATTGGAAAAAAAATCTTGAAAATTTCAAACTTGAAGCATCTATTGGATGGAAACTTTCAATAGTTACAAAAATAAATCGATTTTCTGTGGAGATAGAAACTATTGATGGCAATAATGGAAAAATTGAATTTTCATCAATTGATTGGACAAAAAAAAATTTTGAAGAACTGTTTGATGTTGGAGATGTAATTTATGTAGAAAAAATAAAAGATAAAAAATATAATCTAAGACAATTGCCAAAAGCAAATGGCGCTATAATAGTAATGGACCCTTATACTGGAAGAGTATTAGCTCTCAGTGGAGGCTTTAGTTTTAAAAATAGTGAATTTAATAGAGCAACTCAAGCATTAAGACAACCAGGGTCTGCATTCAAACCATTTGTATATGCATTAGCTTTAGAAAATGGTTACACACCAGCAACATTAATTTTAGATGCGCCAATTGTTTTTGATCAGGGAGAGGATTTAAAATTATGGAAACCAGAAAATTATGGAAAGAAATTTTATGGTCCATCAACATTAAGAACAGGTGTTGAAAAATCTAGAAATTTAATGACTGTTAGAATAGCACAAAACATTGGTATTAAAAAAATTGCTGAATTTGCAACAAATTTAAAAATTTATGATAACCCAGAAGAACTATTGTCTTTATCATTAGGATCTAGTGAAACAACATTGTTAAAATTAACAAATGCATATTGTAGTTTTGTAAATGGTGGCAAATTATTAACACCTAAATTTATAGATAGAATTCAAGATAGTGAGGGTAATACTATATTTAATTCAGAAAAAAGGGAGTGTGATGGATGTAATCAAATTTCTTATTTGAGTAAATCGATCCCAAAAATTAAAAATAATTTTAAACAAATTATGAGTAAGGAAACCGCATATCAAATGACTTCAATTTTAGAAGGAACAGTAAAAAGAGGTACAGCAAAAGGCTTAAACGATTTGAATTTAGATTTAGGTGGCAAAACAGGAACAACTAATAAAAATACTGATACATGGTTTATAGGATTTTCATCTAATTTTGTTATAGGTGTTTATGTTGGTTTTGATGAACCATCATCTTTAGGAAAATATGAAACTGGCGCAAGAACAGCTATGCCAATATTCAAAAATTTTGTAAAAAATTCAGTAAAAAAAAATACCGCTAGACCATTTAAGATACCACGAGGAATCAAAATGTTAGTGGTCAACTCTGAGACAGGTGAGAGAGCTTCATATAATGACAATTCAATTATTATTGAGGCTTTTAAAGAAAAAGATTTAGTTAATAATAAAATTCAATATGGTAATAAGGACTATATTTCAAAAGAAAATATATATAAATTTTACTAATGGAAAACGAATTTCAATTATTGAAACAAGATATTGAGAAAATAAATTTAAGAGTAAAGGAGTTTCTTTGATAAAAAAGAATTATCAAAAAAAGTTGAAACCTATAATAAAAAAATACAACAACCTAATTTCTGGAAAAATAAAACAGAAGCCGAAAAAATTTTAAAAGAAAAAAAATCCTCTGAGAATTTAATTGAGACTTATAATTTTCATAAAAATCAAATTAATGAATTAGAAGATTTCTTTAATTTGGCTCAGGAAGAAAACAACCAACAAGTTATTGATGAAGTGTTGTTAAAAATCAGAAAATTGAAAATTGATGCTAAAAAAAATGAGATTAAATGTTTTCTTTCAAATGATAATGATCGCCTAGATTGTTTTTTAGAAATTCATGCAGGCGCAGGAGGAACAGAAAGTCAAGATTGGGCTGAAATGTTAAGAAGAATGTATATTAGGTGGACATCAAATAAAGAGTTTAAGTTTAATTTAATTAGTGAACATAAAGGTGAAGAAGCTGGTATAAAATCTTCTACAATTAAAATCAGTGGTGAATATGCATTTGGTTACCTAAAATATGAGTCAGGGATTCACCGACTAGTAAGAATTTCACCTTTTGACTCTGGCGCTAGAAGACATACAAGTTTCGCAAGTGTTTGGGTATATCCTGTATTGGATGAAAATATTAATGTAGAAATTTTTGAAAAAGATTTAAGAATAGACACTTACAGATCAAGTGGTGCTGGTGGCCAACATGTAAACACAACTGACAGTGCAGTAAGAATTACTCACCTACCAACAAATATTGTAGTTCAATGTCAAAATGAGAGATCGCAACATAAAAATAAAGAAACTTGCATGTCAATGCTGAAGGCAAGGCTGTATGAAAATGAATTAGAAAAAAAAGAAAAAGAAGATAAAAATATTGAAAAATCAAAATCTGAAATTGGGTGGGGTCATCAAATAAGATCCTATGTATTACACCCCTATAGATTGGTAAAAGATAATAGAACTGGAGAAGAAAGCTCAGATCCAGATAAAGTTTTAGATGGCAATATTGATAATTTTTTAGAAAGCAGCTTATATAAAGTTAATGTATAAAATTTTTTTAAGATTATTTTTTTTATTATTTATAACTATATTAATAATTATATTTTATTTAAGTAGTTTTGGAATAAAAACAAATAAATTCAATAATATTATAAAATCAGAAATTTCAAAACTTGATAATAGATTTTCTATTGATTTGAACGATATTTTTATAAAATTAAATATTAAAGAGAGAAGTTTTTCACTTAATGCAAAAAATATAAACTTATATTTAAGTAATAAAAAACAAAAAATTGCTAATGTAGATCTTTTATTAAGTTTCAAGTCCATTTTTGAGAAAAATAATAAAATTAATAAAATAATTATTAACTCAGAAGAAAATGAGATTATAGAACTTTTAAAATTTGTAAGAGCATACAAAATAAATGTCCCAGTACTGTATTTAGAAAATAGCCTTACAAAAGGAAAAATAATTTATGATATTACTGTAGAAAATAATTTAAAGAAATCTGATAAGATATTAGTGACAGGAAAAATTATTGACTCAGAGCTAAACATTTTTAGAAAAAAAAAATTTAAAAATATTAACTTTGAATTTAAATATAAAAATCAATCTTTGAATATTAATAATCTAAATTTTGTACACGATGGAATAAATTTTAAAAGTAACAATATTTACATGAATACAAAAGAAAATTTGACATATATAAAAGGTGATTTTAAAAATGTAATTAACACTGATTTAGTTAAAAATTTTTCAAATATTGAAATTGATAAATATATATCAGAAAAAATATTATTACCATCCAATTCATTTTTTGACATAACTCTTAATAATAAACTCAAAGTTATCAATTATGAAATTAAAAATAAAATAAAATTAGATAATATGAGTTTTAAACTAAAAAATGATATTATTAATAATTATATAAAAGATTATGAAAATAAAATTACCTTAAAGGATGGAGAAATAAATTTAGTTTTATCAAATAAAAATAATATAGAGATCGATCTAATATCAAATTTAATTATTGGGAAAAATACTAACACACAAAAATTTTCTTTAAAATACGCAAAAAAAAAAAATATAAAAGAGTACAAAGTAAAAATTGATTTGACTGAGAACGAAATAGTTATTAATGAGATTGATTTTAAAAAAAATAAGAATGATGAACTTCAACTTGATTTAGTTTTAATTTCCAAAAATAACATTTTTGAGATTAAAAATTTGAAAATATATAATAGCAAAGATAAATTTTTGTTTAAAAATCTTAAATTTGATAATTATTTTAAGATTAAAGATTTTAAAGTTATAGAAGCAAATTATGAAAATAAAAAAGATTTAGTAAATGATATATCAATTAAAAAAGTAAAAAATAAAATTTATATAAAATCAAATAATCTGGATCTTAGTTCAATTATAGAAAAAAGCCTCAAAAATACTAGTAAAACTAATTTTCTAGATATCTTCCAAAATCTAAATTCAACAATTGATATAAATGTAAAAAATTTAAGTATTGATAATGACTATAAACTAAAAAATCTTAGTGGAAAATCACTGATTAAAAATAATAAAATATTTAAAACTAATATTGAAGGTAACTTTAATATAGAAAATAAATTCACTTATACTATTGAAAATCTTAATGGAAAAAAAGTAACAACAATTTTTTCAGATATTGCTGAGCCTTTTGTAAAAAATTTTAAATTTATAAAAGGTTTTGAAGGAGGTAAGCTAGATTATACATCTACTGAAATAAAGGATCATTTTTCTAAATCAGAATTAAGAATATATAATTTTAAATTAAAAGATATGCCAGCACTTACTAAACTTTTATCATTAGCATCTCTTCAGGGAATTGCTGATTTAGCAACAGGTGAAGGTATAAGGTTTAACGAGTTTGATATGTTTTTTGAAAATAATAAAAATTTAATAACTATTAACGAGATTTATGCTTTGGGACCAGCAATATCTATATTAATGGAAGGTTATGTTGAAAAAAATAAATTAGTTAGCCTAAGAGGAACCCTTGTTCCTGCCACAACTATAAATAAGCATATTGCAAAAATACCCCTTGTTGGAAATATTTTAGTTGGAAAAAAGATAGGTGAGGGTGTTTTTGGGGTTAGTTTTAAAATAAAAGGTACTCCAGAAAATTTGGATACAAGAGTGAACCCAATTAAAACTTTAACACCTCGGTTTATTACAAGAACTTTAGATAAAATAAAAAAATCTAATTAATCTCTATTTTAAAATGTTTTTTTTTACCAATTGAAAGTTTAAAAAAATTTTTTTTATTCAAATCAATTTTAGAAACTTTTAGATCTTCTTTTATTTTAAAATTATTGATTTTAATGCCATTATTTTTAATTAATCTTTTAATTTCACTCTTTGAACTCTCTAATTTTGTTTCTAATATTAAATCTGACAAATTTTTACTTTTTAAATTATTTTTACTTAATTTAATTACAGGCAAACCCTCATCAGATGAATTATCAGAAAAAATTTTTTTTGCTTGCTCATAACATTTTTTTGCCTCTAAATCTCCATGAAGCATAGAAGTTGCCTCGTTAGCTAAAAGTATTTTTAAATCATTAATATTTTCATTCTTTTTCAATTCAATTTCTCTTGGCGATATATCTGTAAATGATTTTAAAAATTTAACTAAATCTCTATCATCCACATTTCTCCAAAATTGCCAATAATCGTATGGTGATAGTAAATTTTTATCTAACCATATAGCGCCACCTTCAGTCTTGCCCATTTTTGCTCCAGATGCTAAAGTTATTAAAGGTGTTGTTAATCCATAAACTTCTTTAGAAGAATGCCTTTTTATTAATTCGACACCATTCACTATATTTCCCCATTGATCTGAGCCACCTATTTGTAACTGACAATGATATTTTTCATTTAGTTCTAAAAAATCGTAAGCTTGTAATATCATATAGTTAAATTCCATATAACTTAAAGATTGTTCTCTTTCTAAACGTAATTTAACACTATCAAAACTTAACATTTTATTTATTGTAAAATGTTTTCCAATTTCTCTCAAAAATGAAATATAATTTAAATTTTTTAGCCAATCATAATTATTAACAAATATTGGTGAAGTTTCTTTGTCATTTGTAAGCAAAAAAATCTTCAAAATTTTTTCAATATTTTTAATATTTCTTTCAATAGTTTTTTCATCTAGAATTTGTCTTGTTTTATCTTTCCCCGACGGATCTCCTATTCTTGTCGTTCCACCTCCGAGTAATACAATGGGTTGATGACCATATTTTTGAAGTAGCCTTAGGCACATTATTTGAAGCAAACTTCCGACATGTAAGCTTTCAGCTGTACAATCAAAACCAATATAAGCTCTGATTTTTTTATTCTCAAGAATTTTACTTAGATTTTCTCCATCTGTACACTGATAGAAATATTCCCTGTCATGGAATTCTTGTAAAAATTTATTCATATAGATAAACTAGTTTATACTTATTTATATTTAATCAATAATCAATATGGATAAAAATATTAATGCGTTAGGTTTAATGAGTGGAACATCGATGGATGGTATCGATGCCTCGATTATAATTTCGGATGGAGAAAAAAATATTGATATTATTGGTAATTTATACCTAAAATACGACTCAGAATTGAAAAATTCACTTTCTAATTTTTGTAAGAAAATAAATTCTCTTCAAGATTTAGAATACAATCAAACTGAGTACAATAAATTAGAAAGAAAAATTACTATTAAACATTCTGAAATTGCGTCAAAAATATGTAAAAAATTTAGCTTTAACCCAAACATAATTGGTTTTCATGGTCAAACTATTTTACATAAACCTGAGGAAAAATATTCTATTCAAATGGGCAATGCAAATCTTTTGTCGCAATTGTTAAAAAAAAATATAATTTATCAATTTAGAAAAAATGATATCGAAAATGGAGGACAGGGCGCACCTCTCACACCTATTTATCACCATTATTTAAAAAAAAAATTAAATATAAGTAAACCAACAATTTTTTTGAACATAGGTGGAATAGCAAATTTAACTTTTTCAAAAAGTGATACTTTTCTAGCATATGATGTAGGTCCAGGAAATTGTTTAATGGATAATTACATAAAAAAAACAAAAAAAATTGACTATGATAACAATGGAGAGATTGCATCTTCAGGTAAGATTGATAATTCATTAATAAATAATATTTTAGATCACCAATTTTATAACACAAAAAAAAAACATTCCTATGATATAAAAGATTTTGATATTAATTTTGTTAAAGGACTTCCAATACAAGATGCAATGGCTAATTTAAATTATTTTACAGCAAAAACAATTTCTGAAAATATTAAAAATTTTGTCAAAGATGAATACTTTATAATTTTATGTGGAGGTGGTAGAAAAAATTCAAAACTAGTTTCAAATATCAAAAGTTCTTTAAAACATAAAATAATCAATATTGATGATTACGGCGTAGATGGAGATTTTATAGAGTCCCAAGCATTTGCATATCTAGCTATCAGATCATTATTGAAAAAAAATATAACTTTCCCTTCAACTACAAATGTAAGAAAAGCAAGCACTGGTGGAGAATTAATTAAATTTATTTAAAATAAAGCAGATTCTTTAGAGATATATTTATTTATAGCTTTTTTTAAATTTTCTTCAGAGCTTGAAAAAAAATGATTTGCATCAGAAATTTGTTCAAAATTAACATCTATTCCCTTTTGGTTAGATAATCTGTTTTTAAGTTCATTTATTGACTGAATTGGTACAAGTTCATCTTTTTTTCCATATACAATCATTCCAGATGAGGGACATGGACTTAAAAAACTAAAATCATATAAATTTGGTTGAGGTGAAATAATAACAAATCTATTTATCTCAGGTCTTCTCATTAAAAGCTGCATTGCGATTAGAGATCCAAATGAAAATCCTGCTATCCAACATTGAGAGTTGTCAAAATTTTCTCTTTCAACCCAATCTAGGGCAGCCGCAGCATCAGCTAATTCACCCTGTCCATTATCAAATTCTCCGTCACTTTTTCCAACACCTCTAAAATTTACTCTACATACTGAAAATTCATTTTCCATAAATGTATTAAATGTCTCAACAACAATTTTATTATTCATTGTCCCCCCATACTGTGGATGCGGATGTAGAATTAAAGCTATAGGAGATGTTTTCTTTTTGCTTTTATAATACTTTGCCTCAAGTCTACCAGCAGGTCCAGGTATAAAAATTTCTATAACTTTGTTTTCCATTGTAATTGATTATTAATCTCAAAAAAAAATTACATTTTTCTATCAAAATAGAGCGACAAATTGCAAGAACTAAAATTAATCGTAAACTTGACTATTTTAGTCGGGTATATATATACAAACTAAAAATATAGAATATATGCGGTTAAATTCTAAATCTAGATATGCAGTTATGGCTCTTGCTGATATGGCAAGTTTTATAGATAATAAACCTGTAAGTCTAAGGGATATATCTTTACGACAAAGTATTTCTCTTCAATATCTAGAGCAAATTTTTTTAAGATTGAAAAAAAATAATATTGTTAAAAGCATAAGAGGAGTTAAGGGTGGTTATGTATTAACTAAAGATGCAAGTACTTTAAAATTATCAGAGATTTTTTCGGCGTTAGATGAAAATGTTAAAACAACAGGGTGTGATAATAATTCCAAAAAGGGCTGTAATGGTAGATCAACAAAATGTATCACTCACAATTTGTGGGATGAATTAGACGTGCATATTAATGCTTTTTTTGAAAATAAAAAATTAGAAGATTTAATTAAAAATTAAAATGAGAGAAAAAGAATTAGAAAAATTAAAAGACTATAAATATGGATTTTCTACAGATATAGAAAATTTTAAAGCTCCAAAAGGTTTAAACGAGGATGTTATAAAATTCATATCAAATATAAAAAAAGAACCAAAATGGTTATTAGAATGGCGGTTAAAAGCATTTGAAAGATTAAAAGTCTTGAAAGAGCCAAATTGGCAAAAACCTAAATATCCAAAAATAGATTATCAGGATTTATATTACTATTCAGCACCAAAAAGTTTTAAAGAAAAACCAAAAAGCTTAGATGAATTAGATCCTAAACTATTAGATACATATAAAAAACTTGGTATTCCATTGCAGGAACAAAAAAGGTTGAATGGAATTGCAGTAGATGCAGTTTTTGACTCAGTTTCAGTTGCAACTACTTTTAAGGATAAACTTACTGAAAAAGGTATTATATTTTGTTCTATTTCTGAAGCTGTACAAAAATATCCTGAATTAGTTAAAAAATATCTTGGCACAGTAATTCCACTGACTGACCATTTTTTTGCAACTTTAAACTCTGCTGTTTTCACTGATGGTTCGTTTGTATACATTCCGCCAAACACCAAATGTCCAATGGAGCTTTCGACATATTTTAGAATTAATGCTTCGGATACGGGACAATTTGAAAGAACTTTAATTATAGCTGATAAAGGTAGTTATGTTAGCTATTTAGAAGGCTGTACAGCTCCAATGAGAGATGAGAACCAATTGCATGCTGCAAATGTTGAACTGATAGCTCTCGATGATGCAGAAATAAAATATTCAACTGTTCAAAATTGGTATCCAGGAGACAAAGATGGAAAAGGGGGGATTTATAACTTTGTAACCAAAAGAGGTTTATGTAAAGGTAATAACTCAAAAATTTCTTGGACACAGGTAGAAACAGGATCTGCAATAACTTGGAAATATCCAAGTTGTATTCTTCAGGGTGATAACTCT
>CACDOD010000006.1 GCA_902554335.1 uncultured Pelagibacteraceae bacterium | reverse complement strand
AACTTCTAGAAGAAGGCAATACCGTTGACCAGGAAACAAGATTGTTTGACACAAAAAAAAATCAAACTAGATCTATGAGATCAAAAGAGGATGCTCATGACTATAGATATTTTCCAGACCCTGATCTTTTACCTTTAGAATTTGATGATCAATTTATCGAAAATATAAAAAAAGAAATACCTGAACTCCCAGATCAAAAAAAGACCAGATTTATTGAAAAATTTAAGCTTAGTGCTTATGAGGCAACAATTTTAGTTTCAGATCTAGATACATCAAAATATTTTGAAAAGGTAATCGAAAAATCAGACGTAAAATTATCAGCAAATTGGATAACTGGTGAGTTATTCGCTCTTTTAAACGAAAATAATTTGGAAATTAGTGAAAGTCCAATAAGCCCTGAAAATCTATCTAAATTAATAAATTTAATTTCTGACGGAACTATTTCAGGAAAAATTGCAAAAACTATATTTGAAATAATGTCTAAAAAAGATATGGACCCAAATATTATTGTAGAGGAAAAAGGATTAAAGCAAGAAAGTGATCCTGAGGCATTAGAAGATTTAATACAAAAAGTATTAAGCATTAATGAAGATAAAGTAAAAGAGTATAAGAGTGGTAAAGATAAATTATTTGGTTTTTTTGTTGGTCAGGTGATGAAAGAAAGCAAAGGAAAGGGTAACCCTCAAATGATCAATAAAATTTTAAAAGAAAAACTTAATGGATAAAAACATTAATATTGATCATAAATTGATCGAATATATATTCACTCACACAAGTAATTTACATCCTATTCAGAAAGAATTAATTAAATACAACGAAAGTTTAGGTCATATTAAAAGACTTCAAATATCTATATTGCAAGCGAATTTCTTACAATTTCTAATTAAATCAAAAAATATTAATAATTGTTTAGAAGTTGGAACTTTTACAGGTTACAGCACTTTATCAATGGCACTATCTTTAAATAAAAATGGTAAAATCCTTACTATAGATAAAGATAAAGAAAAAAATATCATTGCGAAAAGTTTTTTTAAAAAAGCAAAAGTTTCAAATAAAATCAAAACAGAATTGTCAAATGGCAACGATGCTTTAATCAAACTTATTAAAAATAAAAAAAAATATGATTTAATTTTGATTGATGCGGATAAAGAAAATTATATTAGTTATTTTGACAAATCTTTAAAATTATTGAACAAAAATGGCTTATTAGTTGTAGACAATATTCTTTGGAAAGGCGAAGTAATAAATAAAAATTCCAAAGATAAATTATCTCAAAAAATTAAAAGATTTAATCTACATGTAAAAAAATCTAAAATTAACAAATATATTCTACCAATTGGGGATGGTTTCTGTATTTGCTGGAAATAAATGATTACGGTTTTATCTTTTTATAAATTGAAAAAAATTAAAAAATTAAAAAATCTCAAAAATATATTATTTAAAAAAATTAACTATTTAACTATTAAAGGTTTAATAATACTATCTCCTGAAGGAATTAATGCGACTCTTGCAGGTAGTACAATCGATATCAATATTATAAAAAAAATAATTTTTAAAAATTTAAATATTTCTAAATTTGATATTCAAAATATAACAAAATCTAAATTTATACCTTTTTTAAAGCTAAAAATTAAAATTAAGAATGAGGTGGTACCTATAAATGAAAAATACAATTTCAATAAAAATTTCAAAAAAAAATATCTTACGCCATTACAATGGAATAGGTTTCTTGAATTTAAAAATTCAAAAATAATTGACGCTAGAAAACCTTTCGAATATGAGATAGGCACTTTCAAAAAAGCAATTAATCCCAATACAAAAAATTTTAGAGAATTTAAAAATTATCTTTCTACAGTAAATAAAGATGAAAAATTAGGTATGTTTTGCACTGGTGGAATAAGATGTGAAAAAGCATCAAATTATCTTTATAAAAATGGATTTAAAAATATTTATATGTTGAAGGGTGGAATAATTAATTATTTTAACAAAATTAAACCTAAAAAGAGCAAATGGAAAGGAGAGTGCTTCGTTTTTGATAATAGAGTGACTATAAAAAAAGATGCTACACCTGGCACTTTTGGGATATGTAGCGGATGCAGATTGCCTATATCAGCTAAAGAAATGAAATCTTATAAATATAAAATAGGTCTTTCTTGCCCTAAATGTTATGACAAATTATCAAATGACCAAATAAAAAGATTTACTATGCGCCATAACCAAATTGTAAATTCTAAAATAAAATTTAAATTTAGAGAAAAAAGTTAGAATGAATATACTTGCTGATGATATAAAAAAATTAATTAGAAAACTTGCAATTCCCGCGGTAGTAGGAACTTTGTTTCAAACTCTTTATAATGTTGTCGATACCTTTTTTGCAGGGAAAATTTCACCTGAAGCTCTTTCTGCTTTAAGTAAATCCTTTCCTGTATATTTTATAATTATTGCGACATCAATCGGTATAACAGTTGCAGGAACTTCATTAATAGGTAACAGTATTGGAGAAAAAAATGAAAAGAATTCATTATTTTATTTTTCACATATTGTATATTTTGCATTAGTAATTTCTATAATTATTACTTTTTTAGGTCTCAATTATTCTGAAAAAATATTTATTTTAATGGGATCAACTCAATATGTTACAAACTTAGGTTTACAATATACCGATATTATTTTTTATGGCTCAATACTATTTATATTAGTTGTTGCAATTAATTCTTTACTTCACGCTGAAGGAGATACAAAAACCTATAGAAATGTGTTAATTTTATCTTTTTTGATAAACATAATTTTAAATCCAATATTAATCTTTGGTTTTATGTTTGTTCCAGCTTTTGGTATCAAAGGAATTGGTATATCAACTCTAGTTGCACAGTTTGTATCGTTTGTCATAATTTTAGTTAAAGTTTTAAAAAACAAACGTATAAAAAAAATTACAAAAGAATATTTATTTCCAAAGTTGTACTATTTTAGAAATATATTCTTTCAGTCTATGCCAATAATTGTATCTATATGTGGATATTCTATCGCTGCAGCAATTATTTTTACGTATGTTGGTAATTCAGGAGAATTTGCTACAGCTGGTTATGGTGCTGGAACAAGAATCGAACAGGTAGTTTTACTACCAATATTAGGGATAAATACTGCAATTATAACTATTATAGCTCAAAATTTTGGTGCAAAAAATCTAGATAGAGTTAAAGAAACATATATTGGTGCTATACAATATTCCTTAATGATAATGACTGTATGTTCATTATTAATTTTTATTTTCTCTAATAACATAACAAGTTTATTTTCTAATAATCAAACTGTAATAGAATATGGTGGAAAATACCTTCAAATTTCAGCTTTTGTTCTAACTGCATATCCAATCTTTTTTTTATCTAATGGATGTTTTATGGCATTAAAAAAATCAGAATATGCAATGATATCTAATTTTTTCAGAAATGTTTTAAATCCTGTTTTAGTTTTTTACTTTGCATCTTTGTATAATGCAACATTTGAACAGTTTTTTTGGATTTGGGTAATAATTAATTGGATATTTTCTATTACTTATTTCTTATTCACTTTCAATTATTTGAGATCAAGATTACAAGGATCTCGAGCTATCGTTAATCCATAGCCAAAGGTGTTCTGAAAAGGATTTTCTCACAAATAAATCTAAATTATTTGTATCATTTTGATGAAGAATAACATCGACATGATTTAATAGTGTCTGAACTGTAACATTTTTAGTATCTTTGAATTTATTAAAGTCAAAAGGGGAACCTTTTGAAAGAACTTCAAATACATTTTTTCCTCTCATATTTATTAATACCCATTGATCACTAACATCAGTTACAGAACCTAAGTTTAATTTTGATATTTCAGAGTCCAAAGACAACATTAAATTTTTATCAATATCTTTGCCATATATCATCCATTCATCAGGACTTAACCACAACGCACTAATACTTTTAATAGTTGCACTTGTATTTGGTTCTGTAGGCAGCATAATAGATAGAATTCTTCCAGCTTTTGTAAAAAAATCTCTATTTTTCCCTCTTAGGTTTAACTTATGTATTGGTTCTACTAAATTTAATTCTAAATTTGGATAATCTTTTTTTTCAATTTTTGGAAAATTAATATTAAGCATTTAATCTTTCATTTTTACTATCAAAAAATATGAAATCAGAAACAGTAACATTTATGGTTTTATCTTTCATTGGTACAAGAAGTTTTTGTCCTTTAAGGTTCTTACCGTTTTTAACAACTGCTAGAGCTATTGATCTATTTAAATTTGGACTAAAGTAACTTGATGTTACATGTCCAAGCATTTCTATTGGTTGTTTTTTTTCGTCTTGGACTATTTGAGCTCCTTCCTCTAATATCTCGTTTGGATTATCAGTTAACAATCCTACCAATTGTTTTCTGTCCTCTCGCATAGTATCACTTCTATATAAAGATCGTTTTCCAATGAAATCATATTTTTTTTTACTCACTATCCAGTCCATTTGAAGATCAATAGGAGTCATAGTTCCATCTGTATCTTGACCTACAATTATAAAACCTTTTTCAGCTCTTAATAAGTGCATTGTTTCTGTTCCGTATGGTGTAATGTTAAACTCTTTTCCTGCATCCATACATTTTTCCCATAATGATTTTCCATATTTAGACTCAATATTTATTTCATAGCTGTGCTCCCCAGTAAAACTTATTCTCATTATTCTGCAATTTATTCCATCCAATTCAGTATTTTTAAACGACATATGTGGAAAATTTCCATCATTAAATTCTAGAATTGGAAACAATTTCTTTAAAATATTTTTTGAATTAGGCCCACATACACTTGCGGTAGCATAATGATCAGTCACAGATGTTAGCCAAACATCTAATTCTGGCCACTCTGTTTGCAAATAATCTTCTAATTTTGAAAGAACATTTGCTGCACCACCAGTTGTAGTTGTCATGACATAGTGATTTTCATCTAATCTTGTAGTCACACCATCGTCATAAACCATTCCATCTTCATTAAGCATTAGGCCATATCTACATTTACCAATACCGAGTTTTGACCAAGCATTTGTATATACCCTATTTAAAAATTCAGATGCGTCTGTTCCTTTAATATCAATTTTACCAAGTGTAGATGCATCTAATATTCCTGCACTTTCTCTAGCAGCCTTACTTTCTCGTTGCACTGCTTGATGCATACTTTCACCATCTTTTGGATAGTACCATGCTCTTTTCCACTGTCCTACATTTTCAAATTCCGCTTTATGATTTTTATGCCACTCATGAATAGGTGTTTTTCTAGTTATATCAAAAAAAGTTCCTACATTTCTTCCTACAATTGTTCCAAAAGTCAGTGGTGTATACGGTGGTCTAAAAGTAGTTGTTCCAAGGCTTCCCATTTTTACACCTGCGGTTTCAGAAATAATTCCAAGAGCATGCATATTTGCAAGCTTACCTTGATCAGTACCCATGCCAGTAGTTGTATATCTTTTTACATGTTCTATAGATTTAAATCCTTCTCTCATTGCAAGTTTTATGTCCTTTGCTGTGGAGTCATTTTGAAAATCTAAAAAAGGTTTTGTTTTGCCTAAAGGTTTATCGTTAGGTAACAACCATATATTTTTGTTTTCTTTTTGTTTCGGACAACTAACTTTTAACGAATCATAATCTGTTACTGACGTAGATATAAAATTTTTACATTCTGAAACTGTATTTTTAATAACATCGTCAAGTTCAAAATCACCATTACATGAACCTACGCTAATTTGATCAGACATTTCTGTATTTGGTAAAAAAATTTGGTCCGAGTCCCTAAATTTAAGTTTTCCTCCTGATTGAGTAAATAAATGTACCATAGGTGTCCAGCCACCACTTATTGATAAATTATCACATGGTAAATTTGTTTTTTTTCCAACAACATTAGTACCATCCTTGGACATTTCCATTATTTGAATAGATTTAATTTTTCGATAGCCTTTTGTATTTACAACTGTGTTGTTCCAATAAATTTTTATACCAGCATCTTTTGCATTTTTTACTAATATAGATGAAGAGTTATTTCTTATGTCTACAATACTAACATTTATCCCTTTTTTATTTAAAGATATTGCAGTTTCGTATGCGGAATCATTATTTGTAAAAATTATATTTTTATCTCCACATCTAACTCCATAATAATCGATATATTTTTTAACTGAGTTAGCTAACATAACTCCGGGTCTATCATTATTATTAAATATCAAAGGTCTCTCTATAGCACCTGTTGCAAGAATTACTTTTTTAGCTCGTATTTTCCATAACCTTTGCCTTAATTTATTTAATCTTTTATCTAAAGATTTATGATCAGCTAAATTTTCTCTTGCTAATAGGTAATTATAACTATGAAAAGCAGCCAGACTTGTTCTACGTTTTATTGTTAAATTTTTCTTATTTTTCAATTCCTTAATTTTTTTATCAAGCCATATTGATGATATTTCATCATCAATTTTAAAGTTTTCATTATTTTGGTATATTGATGATCCACCGAGAGAATTTTTATCATCAATCAAAACTGTATTATTTCCATTATCGGCAGATATACTTGCTGCAATTATTCCAGATATACCGCCACCAACAACTAAAACATCACAATGTAAATGATTATGATCGTATAATTCTGGATCAGGTTGAGTAGGGGATTTGCCTAAACCTGCGGACATTCTTATTGCTGGTTCATACAAACTATACCAAAATTTTTTGGGCCACATAAATGTTTTATAATAAAATCCTGATGGTATAACTGGTGAAATAAAATTATTGATACCTCCAATATCAAATTCTACACTTGGCCAACAATTTTGACTTGACGCCTCTAAACCCTCGTATATCTCTTGTTCTGTCGCTCTTACGTTAGGTTCGGTAAAAGATCCATTTCCACCTATTTGTACTATTGCATTAGGTTCTTCTGAACCACAGGTCATTATACCTCGTGGACGATGATATTTAAAACTTCTTCCAATTAAGTGGACTCCATTAGATAATAGTGCAGATGCTAATGTATCACCTTTATAGCCATAATACTTTTTACCGTTATACTTAAAAGATATTCTATTAGTTTTATCTAAGAACTTTGTTTCTATTGATCTAAAATTTTCTGACATAAATCAATCTGAAGGAGGTTTTTCTCCCATCTTATATACCGCATGAATTTTATCATTTGATGTATCTCTTATTACGTTAAACCATTTTCTACAACCATGGGCGTGGTTCCATCTTTCAAATTGAACACCTTTAATATTTTTTCTCATAAACAAAAAATCCGCCCATTCATCATCGCTTAATTCAGTAGGTTGTTTAGGTCTTATTATATGTGCTTCACCACCCGCAGAAAATTCGCTTTGGTCTCTTTCACCACAAAAAGGACAAGTTATAATAAACATTAGTGTGCCACTGCAGCTGCGCCGTGTTCATCTACTAGATCACCGCTCACAAATCTATTTATGTTGAAAGCAGCATTTAACGAGTGTGGTTCATCATTTGCAATTGTGTGTGCAAATAAATCACCTGATCCAGGTGTAGCCTTAAATCCTCCAGTGCCCCAACCACAATTAAAGTATAAACCTTTAATACTTGTTTTGCTAATAATTGGACTCGCGTCAGGACAAATATCAACAATTCCTCCCCATTGTCTCAACATTTTCATTCTACTGAATATTGGATAAAGTTCTAAAATTGCTTTTAAAGTTCCTTCCACTACATCATGACTTCCCCTTTGAGTGTAAGAAACATATGCATCTGTGCCTGCACCAATAACTAATTCACCTTTATCTGATTGACTTACATAAGCATGAACGGCATTAGACATTACAACTGTATTTATAATCGGTTTTACAGGTTCGGAAACTAAAGCTTGAAGTGGTTTGCTTTCAAGAGGCAATCTAATACCAGCCATATTTGCTATAACACTTGAGTGTCCTGCAGCAACAACACCTATTTTTTTTGTTTTAATAAAACCTTTTGTTGTTTCTATACCCTCTACAGCATCACCTTTTCTTTTAATTCCTTTTACTTCACAATTTTGGATTACATCGACACCCATTGCATCTGCACCTCTAGCATATCCCCATGCCACAGCATCATGTCTTGCTGTACCTGCTCTTCGTTGAAGTGTACCGCCCAAGACAGGATACCTTATGTTTGGTGAAGTATTTATAATAGGGCAAAATTTCTTAACTTCTTCAGTAGATAACCACTCTGCATCAATTCCATTCAATCTATTAGCGTGAGTTCTTCTTTTTAAATCTCTAACATCTTGAAGATTGTGAGCAAGATTCATTACTCCTCTTTGACTAAACATTACATTATAGTTAATTTCCTGAGATAAACTTTCCCACAATTTAAGAGCATGATCATATAAACCTGCGCTAGCATCCCAAAGATAATTTGATCTAATAATTGTTGTATTACGACCAGTGTTCCCACCACCTATCCAACCTTTTTCAACAACAGCAATATTTTTCATATTATGCTTTTTGGCTAGGTAAAAAGCTGTAGCTAATCCATGACCTCCACCACCAATAATAACAGCATCATATTCTTTTTTAGGCTCTGGATCTCTCCATGCTTGTTGCCAATTTTCATGGTAAGATAAAGAATTCTTTAATAAAGAAATTATTGAATATTTATTTTTCATTTTTTGCTCATAAATACTTGATAAATATTGAATATTCAATGATTTCAAGTTACACACTATATACGGAAGGATGGGTGAGCTGGTTTAAACCAGCGGTTTGCTAAACCGCCGTACGTTTGAAAAGGCGTACCGAGGGTTCGAATCCCTCTCCTTCCGCCATTATATTATGAAACTAAATCTAGGTTGCGGTTCGAAGATACTAAAAGGTTTTGTTAATTTGGATAAATTTGAATATTATAAACCTGATATTGTTCATGATTTAGAGAAATTCCCTTACCCATTTGAAGATAATTCTGTAGATGAAATTTTACTATCACATGTATTAGAACATATTGGACAAGACCCAGAAACGTTTAATTCAATTATTAAAGAACTTTATAGAATTTGTAAAAATAACTCTCTAATAGATATAAGGGTACCACATCCAAGACATGATGATTTTATATCAGATCCAACACATGTAAGACCAATTACAATTTTGGGTTTACAATTATACGATAAACAGTTGAATACATTTTGGCAAAAAAATAATGCTGCAAATACTCCTTTAGCTTTAATACATAATGTTAATTTTAAAATCAAAGATGTAAATTATGGCTTAGAGAAAGAATATTTAGATATGTTAAATAAAAAAGAAATAAATCAAGCTACGCTACAAACATATATCAACAAATATAATAATGTTGTTAAAGAAATGAAAATTAGCTGGATCGTTATTAAAGATTAATAAAGAGGATCGTTCTTGAAAAAATTTTTAAGTTTAATTGGCTTTTGCTCTAATATATATCTGTAAACATTATAATTTTCTAAGACTCTTTGTACATAATTTCTTGTTTCTTCGAATCTAATTAATTCTATCCAATTTACGTAATCGATTTGATTTTTTTGTGGATTTTTGTTTATTTTTTTCCAATATCTTACTCTCTTGGGTCCAGCGTTGTAAGCAGCAATTGCAAAAGGGTAGGCACCATCATATTCTAAAATTAATCCTGCAATATAATGAGATCCAAGATTAATATTGTATTCAGGGTCAGTTGTTAATCTAGATTTGGAATAAGGAAGTTTAGCTTGCTTAGCAACAACCTTTGCAGTATATGGCATTAATTGCATTAGTCCCTTTGCTCCTGCCCAACTATTGGCACTTAAATCAAATTCGCTTTCTTGTCTTATTATAGATAGAATAAAAGAGGGATCAGGAATTTTTCTTCCATTTACATACTTTGGTGTGCTTATTATTGGATAATTATATTTATTATGAAATCTGTGTTCGTAGGATGCTATCTTAGAAATCTGTATCGCAAAATCATATCTACCAATTTCAGTTGCTAGTTTTGCTGCAAGTACCTCTGTTCCAAACTGTACGTTATCTAGAGCTATATGTCTTAGTATATGTTTTGTGTATTTATCTTTATCTATTTCATCTAAAAGATAAATAATTTTTACTAATTCTTTAGTATTAAATTTTTCAATAGTATTTTTGTCTACTTCAATCAATTTATCTAATTCAAAATCTTTATTAGGATATATTTCCATATGTGACAATTGTCCGTAATAAGTAGTTAAATATTTTGAACCTTCCGCAAACCATTTGTTTGATTTTTCTTTAGCTCCCAATATCTTATACGTTTTACCCAACCAATAAGCACCTCTTGATAAGCTAATAGGATAAGAAACATTTTTATAAAAATTTAAAAAATGCTCCTCTGCTAAGAGTGGGTCTTTAAGAAAACTAAGTGCAATCCAACCACTCATCCATTCAGCTTCAGCATATTCTGAACCTTCGCTTAAGGCATGTTGACTAGAAATTTTATAAGCTAATTCATATTTTTTTTTATAAATGAGAGATCTTGATATAATTTCTCTTTCTTTCCACCATTTATCTGGTCGGACTAAATATTTTTTTGTATTTTCAATTTTATTTAAAATTTCAACTGAGCTATCAACTCTCCCTCTTTTTCTTCTCCATTTCAAACGATCATAATTTAACCCAGGATTATTTTTATATTTATTTGGTACGTTACTTATAGCTTGATCTACCCCATAAGATTTGCTCATTAATAATTGTCTAGCGGTATATAGTAGCTGTTCTTCTTTAGGAAGATATCTTAACATTCTTTTTAAATCCCAATTTTTACCTTCCCATGCAAGGTAATCTGCTCTTTTTATATAATCATCAGTGCTTAAATACTTTTTAAAAAGTTTTCTGAAATATCTTAAATCCCCTTTTGTTAAATCTGCAGTCACCCATCCAGATTTAATTAATAAAACTCCTTTTTCTTTTTGTCCTATTTTGATTAAACTTTCTCCCAACATCATTTTTCCGTAACCACTTAAAGGTTCATTTCCATCAAACCAACTAATTATCTGTTTGTGTGAAATTTTATTTGATAATAGTTTATGTTCAGCCAAATATTTAATTCGATTTATTCTTGGGTAATTAGAATTTTTTTTTATAAAATTATTATATTCATTAAATGTAGCTTTATTACCTGTGGTTAATAAATGCTTCCATTGAATAAAATTATATATTGATTTATCTTTAGCCTTCCAAGCTTCCTGTAGAGCATCATACCATTTTGATTGTTCCATCAATTTTATCGACTTTTTTGCTCTTATGACGTCTTTTTTAGAGTAAAATTTTGATTTTTTTTGAGGTTTTATTTTTTTAACTATTATTGGCTTAGGTAATGGAAGAATTATTCCATCTTTTTTTTTTGAAATTTCTGATGTTTTTTTTTCTATATCTTTCTCTTCATATCCTTCTTTTGTTAAAATTGGCTTCTTTTTAGGTAGCAAATAATTGATATCATTAAGCTCAATATCATATTTTTCTATCACTGGTTTATTCTTGGGCAGTATTAAATCATAACTCAATGCAAAATTAAAATAGTTTACAATTATGAAATTAATTACTATTAATTTTATTATTCTGAGGTTCATAAATTTTATTGAATCAATAAATTATGTTATAAGGATATATGTTTAAAGGATCAAATGTAGCATTAATAACACCTTTCACTAATAATAAAGTGGATGAGGAAAAATACATTAAAATAATCAATTTTCATCTCGAAAATGGTACAAATGGACTTGTGCCTGTAGGGACTACTGGCGAGTCACCAACTTTGTCCCATGATGAACACCAAAAGTTAATTGAACTTTGTATTAAAGAGTCAAATGGTAAAATTCCTGTAATTGCTGGAACTGGATCAAATTCTACTGAAGAAGCTATTTCACTTACAAGGCATGCAGAGAATGCTGGAGCTAATGGTGCATTAGTAGTAACCCCATATTATAACAAACCAACTCAAGAAGGATTATACCAACATTACAAAGCAATCAATGATAACTGCGGGATTCCGATTATAATTTATAATATTCCATCAAGATCAGTAATAGACATGTCTGTTGATACAATGTCTAAATTATTTGAATTAAAAAATATAGTTGGTGTAAAAGATGCAACAGGTGACCTTGATAGAGTTGAACAACAAAAATCAAAAATGGGTACAGAATTTATTCAATTAACCGGAAATGACGACAATGCATTTGAATTTAACAAAAGAGGAGGTGTTGGAACTATAAGTGTTACTGCAAATATAGCACCAAAGATGTGTTCAGATTTCCAAAAATTTTCTAAATCAAAGAATCCTAACGAATACAAAGAGGCAGAAAGATTAGACTCAATACTTCAACCTTTACATAAAAATTTATTTATTGAAAGCAACCCATCACCTGTAAAATATGTTGCAAAATTAATAGGTCTTTGTGATGATGCTGTTAGGTTACCACTAGTTAAATGTACTGATAAAACAAAAAAAATCTTAGAGGAAACTTCCAAAAAAGCAAAAATTATTTAATCAATGAATATTAAGAAAAACAATGGTTTAAAGATCATTTGTTTAAATAGAAAAGCAAGCTTTAACTATTTTCTTATTGATCTAATAGAGGCTGGTTTAGTCCTTAAGGGATCAGAAATAAAATCTGTAAGAAATGGAAAAGTAAGTATTGGTGACTCATATGGTATTGAAAAAGACGGTGAAATTTATTTAATAAATTCTCACATTCCCATTTACAAACAAGCAAGTTTCTCAAATCATAACCCTTATGCTGAAAGAAAACTGTTACTTAACAAAAAAGAGATAAATAAATTAATAGGTAAAATGAACAAAGAAGGTTTAACAATAGTTCCAACAAAAATGTATTTTAAAAAAGGGAAAGCTAAGATTGAGATTGCTGTAGCAAAAGGTAAAAAAAACTTTGATAAACGTCAAACAAAAAAAACAAGAGATTGGAATCGTGACAAAGCTAGATATTTTAGAAAAACAAGTTAAACCAATTTACTTAGCTATTGGCTCTAATTTAGGAAATAAATTATCAAATATTGAGGAAGCTAAAAATCAGCTTTTTATAAATAATATTACTATTACTGATATTTCAAATTATTATAAATCTCCATCGTGGCCCAACACTAACTTTCCAGAATTTTTAAACATAGTTGTAAAAGTAAAAACTGAAATTTCTCTAAATAATCTTTTTAAAATTATTAAAAAAATAGAAAAAGATATTGGCAGAAAGAATACCCCAAAGAATTATCCAAGAGTTTGTGATATTGATATAATAGATTTTAAAGGTTTAAATCTAAAAATAGATTCAGACGGCAAATATATAGAAACACCACATCCAAGAATGCAAAATAGAAATTTTGTTATTTTTCCACTTTTTGAGCTAGATAAAACGTGGATTCACCCTAGAACCAAGGTTAAAATAAATAGTATTATTAACCAATTTAATAATAAGGACCTTTCTGACATTAGAATTGTTAAGATTTAATGCTATAATGAATCTATGTTAAAATCAGATGATTTAATAAATAAAGTAAAAGTTTATAATAAGTTTCTTAATCCTGAAACTTTATCAAAAGCATATAACTTCGCTATAAAGGCTCACGCTGATCAAAAAAGATACTCAGGCGATCCTTATGTTATTCACCCAGTTGCAGTAGCAGATATTTTAACTGAACTAAAACTTGATAGCGCAACAATTGCAACAGGATTACTACATGATACGATAGAAGATACTCATGCCACATATAATACTATTGCTAAAGAATTTGGAACTGAAGTGGCTGATCTAGTAGATGGAGTTACAAAAATAAGTGTTTTAGAAAATCAAGCAAATACCTCAACTAAAGCAGAAAACTTTAGAAAACTTATTTTAGCCACCTCAAAAGATATCAGAGTTTTACTAGTTAAACTTGCTGACAGACTTCACAACATGAGAACCATTGATGCAATAAATAATGCTGAAAAAAAAGAACGAATAGCCAAAGAAACAATGGAAATTTATGCACCCTTAGCCGATCGTATGGGTATGAATAGAATACGAGATGAACTTGAAGACCTTTCTTTTGGAGTTCTTAATTTCAAAGCAAAAAAAATGATTAAAGATAGACTTGATGATATTAAAGAAAAAAATCTTTTGAATTTTAAAAATTTATCCGAAGACCTTCAAAATCTATTAAAAGAAAGTAAATTACAATGTAGGATTTTTGGAAGAGAAAAAACACCTTTTTCAATTTGGCGAAAAATTCAAAGAAAAAGAACCTCACTTGAACAAATAACAGACATTATGGGATTTAGAATAATAATGAATAGTGTTGAAGAATGTTATAAAGCATTGGGAATATTCCATAGTAAGTATAACTGTATACCTGGCAGGTTCAAAGACTACATCTCCTCACCAAAAATTAACAATTATCAATCTATTCACACAGCTATAATTGGTCCTAACAAAAGACCAATTGAAATTCAATTGAGAACCATGGCAATGCATGAATTTGCACAAAGAGGTATCGCTTCACATTGGCAGTATAAATCTTCAGAAAAAATTAATTCTTTAACATGGAAAGAATATGATTGGTTGGCTGACTTAGTAGAAATTTTAGATAAAAATGAAAATCCTGAAGATTTTTACGAGTATACTAAACTTCAGATGTTTCAAGATAACGTTTTCTGTTTTACACCCAAAGGTTCTGTAATAAAATTACCAAAGGATGCTACTCCGATTGATTTTGCATATGCAGTACATACTCAAGTAGGTGACACAGCTATTGGATGTGAAATAAATGGTAAAGATAGTCCAATACAATCTATTTTAAGAAATGGAGATGTTGTAAAAATTATAACATCAAAAAAAGTTTCACCATCACTACATTGGATTAGTACCACCAAAACTGGAAAAGCTAGAGCTGCAATAAGGAGATATTGGCAGTATCGTGAAAATAATAAAATGCTCAAGTCAAAGCAATACAATACTACTTTATGGATATCTTTACCTGATTTGCCTGGACAATTAGGAGACGTTACAAGCCTAATTGGTCAAAACAAAATGAATATTTCAAGTGTAGAAATGGTTGAAAAAACTAAAAATACTATAAACTTCAGATTTAATTTAATTATAAATGACCTGAAAAACTTTACAAATTTGATTAGTGAGCTAAAACAAAAAGAATTAAAATTCAAAATTATTAGACATAAAAATAAAAAATATGCTTTCTTTAAAAAACTCTTTAGCGGTTTTAAAAAAAACTGATGCATTGAAAGAGGGACATTTTAAACTATCCTCAGGTTTACATTCATCAAAATATGTACAATGTGCTAAATTATTAAGCTACCCATATAAAGCAAATAAAATTTGCAAATCACTTGCAAATAAAATTAAAAAAAATTTTAAAAAGATTGATATTATTTTATCTCCAGCCATTGGTGGAATTATTATTGGATATGAAATTGGAAGAATACTTAAAAAAGAAACTATTTTCTGTGAAAGAATTAATGGAAAATTTAAATTAAGAAGAGGTTTTTACATAAAACCTAAATCTAATGTACTTATTATTGAAGATGTAATCACTACAGGTAAATCAAGCTTAGAATGTACCAAAATTATTAAATCTTCAAAATCAAAATTGCTTGGATTTGCCTGTTTAATTGATAGATCAAATAAAAAAAAATTAAAAATAAAAAAAAAAATTATATCACAAATTAAACTTGATATTCCAACATATAAAAAAAAAAATTTACCTGATTTTCTTAAAAAAATTCCAATTTCATCACCAGGTAGTAGACGAATTAGATGATAAATCTTGGAGTTAACATAGATCATGTAGCAACTATACGAAATGCAAGAGGTGAAAATCATCCTAACCTTTATATTATTGCAAAAAAGGTAATTAAGTTTGGTGCAAACTCAATTACAGTTCATCTAAGAGAAGACAGAAGACATATTAATGATTATGACTTAAAAATTATTTCTTCAATCAAAGAAATTCCATTAAACTTAGAAATAGCAGCCAATAGCGAAATGCTTAGAATTGCATTAAAATATAAACCTAAATATGTTTGTCTTGTTCCAGAAAAAAGAAATGAAATTACTACAGAAGGTGGATTAAATTTGAATAGAAATAAAAATAAAATTAAAAATATTATAAAAAAATTAAATCATTCAAATATTAGAACTAGTTTATTTATAAATCCTTCAATAAAAGATATTAAATTAGCAAGTGAATTAGGAGCCAGTTGTATAGAAATCCATACTGGTAAAATTTCTAATCTTGTTAAGAAAAATAAAAAATACATTAGTGAGTTTATCAAAATTAAAAAATGTGCAATTTATGCAAAAACGTTAAATTTAGAAGTACATGCTGGTCATGGTTTAGATTATAAAACTACAAGTATGTTAAAAAAAATTACTCAGATTACAGAATATAATATTGGACATTTTATAATTGGTGAGTCCATTAATTATGGTTTAAGAAATGTAATAAAAAAATTTATAAAAATTCTAAAAAATAAATAATGTCAATTTTAGGTATTGGAGTAGATATAGTAAATAACAATAGATTAAAAAAATTGGTTAAAAAACAAAACTTCATAAAAAGAGTATTTACTAAAAATGAACAATTAAGATCCCATAAATTAAAGGATAAAATAAATTATTTTTCTAAAAGATTTGCAGCTAAAGAGGCTTTTTCAAAAGCCACTGGTTCAGGGATTTCAAAAAATTTACATTTCAAAGATATAGAAATTAAAAATAACAAAAAAGGAAAACCTTCAATAATATTAAGTAAAAATACATCATCTTATTTAAGAAAAAAATTTAAAGTTAAATCCTTTAAAACAAATTTATCATTGTCTGATGAAAAAAATTATTCAATAGCATATGTTATTATTGAGAGGATATGATTAAAAAAAGTACAATTATTGATAACATTAAAACATTATTTTATGCTTTGGTTATTGCAATTATAATAAGATCACTTTTTGTTCAGCCTTTTTATATTCCATCATCATCTATGGAATTAAATCTTTTAGTAGGGGATAGACTGTTTGTAACAAAATATTCATACGGTTATAGTAAACACTCCTTTCCATTTAGCCCACCAATTTTTAAAAATAGACTTTTTGAAAATAAACCTTCTAGAGGAGACATTATTGTCTTTAAAACACCATCAGATAATAGAACTGACTATATAAAAAGGTTAGTTGGACTACCTGGTGATACAATACAATTTGTTAATGGAGATTTGTATATTAATAATAATCAAGTTTTAAAGACTCTAATAAACAAAAAAGACAAACTCTACTGTGGAAATCAACAAATTGATGTTTCAACCTATGAAGAAAAATTGCCAAATAACAAATCATATTTTATTTCATATAGAAATGATGTTTCATTTCAAAACTCAGATAAATATTTAGTACCCGCAAATCATTATTTCTTTCTTGGAGATAATCGTGACTGTTCTAAAGATAGTAGATTTTTAACTGAGGTTGGTTATGTTCATAAAGATAATTTAGTTGGTAAAGCTCAAATGTTATTTTTTTCATCAAATATAAAAGAAGGTAGTATTTTTGAATTTTGGAAATGGTCAAAAGTAATAAGATTTGAAAGATTTTTTAAAAAATTAAAATAATGAAAAAAAATATTAGTAAATTAGAACAAAGCTTAGGTTTTAAAATTATTAATACTAAACTTTATATCAAATCTATTACGCATAAAAGTGCAGATAAAATTAATAATTTTGAAAAATTAGAATTCTTAGGAGATCGTGTTCTAGGACTTTGCATATCAAAAAAATTAATTGAAATTTTCCCCAACGAAAAAGAAGGAATATTGGATAAAAAATTGGCATCTTTAGTTAATAGAAATAAATGTTACGAAGTTGGAAAACAATTAAAATTAGACAAGTTTTTAATAATTGGAAATTTAAATTTAAAAAAACAGATAGTAGAAAAAAAAATTGTATCGGACTCATGTGAAGCTTTAATAGGTGCGATATACCTGGACAAAGGTTTTGATTTTGTAGAAAAATTTATTTTAAAATGTTGGAATAAACATATTAATGATAAAAATATTATCATAGTAGATGCTAAAACAAAACTTCAAGAATATTCACTTAAAAAATTTAAAATTTTACCCTACTATAAATTTATTTCTGACACAGGTCCAAAACACAAACCAAATTTTAAAGTAGCGGTGAGATTAAAAGATACTTCATTTGTTGAGGCTGAAGGTTCATCCAAAAAATTAGCTCAGCAAGCCGCTGCAACAAAATTATTACAATTATTTGAAAAATAAAATGAAATTTGAAGATAAAGGATTTTTATTAAATAAAAACAAATTTAACGAAAATTCATCAATAGTTGAATTTTTTACTGAAAACAAAGGTAAAGTTTCAGGAATTATTTATGGTGCTACTTCATCAAAAATTAAAAATTTCCTTTTTATTGGTAATCATTTTACAATTCAATTTAATTCTAAAACTCAAAATAGTGTAGGTTATTTTAAAGTTGAAATAGATAAAATTTTTACACCTTTCTTTTTAGATGACAAAATTAAACTAAATTGTATTTTATATTCATTTAATTTGATAAAAATACTAACTGTTGAAAATCAACTAAATTTAAAAATATATAATCATATTTTTAAACTATATGAACTTCTAAATAAAGACGATTGGATCAAGAAATTCATATTTTGGGAGCTTGAGTTTATAAAATATGTTGGATACGATATCAATTTTAAGGATTATATTGATGAAAAAAAAATTGAAACTAAATCATCTTATATATCTACATTAGACGGATCTAAGGAAATACCAATATTTTTAATTGAAAATAATAAAGAGATTGTAAAAAGAGATGAGCTTAAAAATGGTTTTAAAATTGTTGGCGATTTTTTGAATAAATCAATTTTAATACCTAATAATATAAACTATCCAATTTCAAGAACTGAATTTTTTAAATTAATCTAATTTAATTTATTAGCTACTTCATTAGCAAAGTACGTAACAATAGCATTTGCACCAGCACGTTTAAAAGATAAAAGACTTTCAATTATAGCATTCTCATTAATAATTTTTTTTTGAATACCGTTTTTTATCAAAGAATATTCTCCTGATACTTGATAAGCAAATACAGGAATTTTAAATTTATTTTTAATTGCGTTAATTATATCTAAGTATGGCATACCTGGTTTTACCATGACTATGTCTGCACCTTCTTTTATATCTAATGCAACCTCTCTAATTGCCTCATCAGAATTTGAAAAATCCATCTGGTATGTTTTTTTATCACCTTTTAAATAAGTTTTGGACCCAACAGCCTCTCTAAATGGACCATAAAAATTTGAAGCATACTTAACTGCATAAGATAACAATTGAACGTTAGTAAATTTTTTTTTATCAAGCTCTTTTCTAATTGAGCCAATCCTACCATCCATCATATCAGATGGCGCGATAACATCGCAGCCCATTTGTGCTTGTAATAATGATTGTTTTACTAAAATATCAATTGTTTCATCATTAAGAATATTATTTTCTTTTAATATTCCATCATGTCCATGTGATGTATATGGATCTAATGCAACATCAGTCATTATTCCAATTTCGTTTTTAAATTTATTTTTTATTCTTCTAATAGCTTGACATACTAAGTTGTTCTCATTCAATGCTTCCGTACCTAGGCTATTTTTTTTATTTTTATTTGTTTCCGGAAATAAAGCTATCATTGGAATTTTGTTTTTTAAAGCATTGTCAATAATCTTTGGTAATTTATCCACTGAATACCTACAAACACCAGGCATATTTGATATTTTAGTAGTTTTATTTTTTCCATCAGTTAAGAAAATTGGTAAAATTAAATCATTTGATGACAAATCATTTTCTCTTAATAATCTTCTGGTCCAATCAAATTTTCTATTTCTTCTTAATCTTAAAGCTGGATATTTCCCTGTAATCATATCAATATTATATATTTATTTATGCGACAAAAGTTATATATACTATATTTAATTTTGAGCTATTAAAAATTTATGCCTTTAAACTTTAACGATTTTCAAAAACAAGACATTAGTTTTGATATTTCTAGGCTTAGAAAAGCCTGTGATCAAGTTTTAAGAATTAGAGGTTTCGATACGAGTTTAGGTATACCTCACTTTGCTGGAATATCTTTAAATCAAATTCCAGGTGATCCAGAGTCAATTAAAGGTAACAATATAAGAGGTGTTTTTTGGACTAAACCAGATTCAACTGGAGTGGAAGTAGTCAGAGATTCCAAAATTGATGAGAGCAAATATACAGAATTTTTAGATGACTTTAAGAAAACTTACTTTAAAGAAGTTTATGATTGTTTATCAAATAAGTTTAAGCTGGGTAGAGTTAGACTTTTGCTGAAAGAACCAAGGTCAACTTTAAGTTGGCACAGAGATCCAGAACCAAGATTACATATACCAATCTATACAAATCCGGGAGCAATAATGGTTATAGATCATATAGCAAAACATATGCCAGCAGATGGTTCTGTTTGGATAACAAATAACACCAAGTATCACAATGCCTTTAATGGTGGTGAAGAAAATAGAGTTCATCTCGTTGCTTGTGTACTAGATTATAAGTTTAATTAATTGAAAAAAATTTTTATAGCATCTGATCACGCAGGTTACTCACTTAAAGAATATATTAAAAGAGTCTTTGCAAAAAAAAAAATCAAAATTAGAGATGTTGGTACCAATTCTAAAGAGAGTGTTGATTATCCAGATTATGCCCATAAACTATCAAAAATTTTAGGAAAGAATAACAATACTATGGGGGTACTTATTTGTGGATCTGGACAAGGAATGATTATGACTGCAAATAAACATAAAAATATAAGAGCCGCATTATGCTATGATGCAAAATCAACAAAATTATCAAGATTGCATAATGATGCAAATGTTATTACATTAGGGTCAAGAGTGATTTCAAAAAAAAATGCGATAAAATGTCTGAACATTTTTTTGAAAACTGAATTTGAAGGTGGTAGACATAAAAGAAGAATTGGAAAAATTTAAATGTCAAATGAAAGCAATTATATAAACAATCAGTATCAAGATTTCTTTGAAAAGAGTTTAATTGAGATAGATCCAGATATCTACAGAGCAATAAATGATGAATTAAACAGACAACAAAGTCACATAGAATTAATTGCATCTGAAAATATAGTTTCCCAAGCTGTGCTTGAAGCACAAGGTTCTGTTCTTACAAATAAATACGCCGAAGGTTATTCTGGAAAAAGATATTATAATGGATGTGCTCACGTAGACGTCGCAGAAAATTTAGCAAATGAAAGATTAAAAAAATTATTTAATTGCAAATTTGCAAACTCACAACCACACTCAGGTGCACAAGCAAATGGCGCAGTATTTTTAGCAATCTTAAATCCTGGAGATACGTTTATGGGTATGAGTTTAAACTCAGGCGGCCATATTACTCATGGTTTAAAAATAGCTATGTCAGGTAAATGGTTTAATGCAATTGGTTATGACGTAGATAAAGAATCTGAATTAATTGATTATGACAACGTTGAGAAACTTGCATTAGAACATAAACCAAAATTAATAATCGCTGGTGGAAGTGCGTATTCAAGAGTAATTGATTTTAAAAGATTTAGAGAAATAGCTGACAAAGTAGGCGCGTATCTAATGGTAGACATGGCGCATTTCTCTGGTTTAGTTGCTGGAAAAGGTTATCCAAATCCAGTTGATTATGCACATGTTGTTACTTCAACAACTCATAAAGTATTTAGAAGTGCAAGAGGTGGAATTATTTTAACAAATCATGAAGATCTTGCAAAAAAAATAAATACGGCTGTATTTCCAGGATATCAAGGTGGACCATTGATGCACATTATTGCTGCTAAAGCTGTAGGATTCCTAGAAGCTTTAAAACCAGAATTTCAAACTTACATAAAAACTGTTCTATCAAATGCAAAAATTTTAAGTGAAACTTTAATTAACAATGGTTTTAAAATTTATTCAGGCGGTACAGATACACATTTAATGTTAGTTGATCTAAGACCATTTAATGTTAAAGGGAATTTAGCAGCAGAAAGTTTAGACAGAGCAAATATAACATGTAACAAAAATGGTATACCATTTGATACAGAAAGCCCTATGGTAACTTCAGGTATCAGACTGGGAACTCAAGCCGCAACAACAAGAGGTTTTGGCCTAGAAGAATTTAGAAAGGTTGGTAATTTAATTACAAAAACGATTAAAGGACTTTCAGAAAATCCCGATGATAACTCTAAAATTGAAAAAGAAGTACAAGAAGAAGTAATAGAACTCTGTTCAAAGTTTCCGATTTATAAAAACTTAAGGAAATAAATGATTTGTCCATGTGAAAAAAAAGGCGAGACATCGGTTGTAGACTCTCGACCAACAGAAGATGGTACTGCAATAAGAAGAAGAAGATTATGTAGCTGTGGTGAAAGATTTACTACGTTTGAAAGAATTCAATATAGAGAAATAATGGTTATAAAAAAGAATGGAAGAAAATCTCCATTTGATAGAGATAAATTATCCAAATCCATTTATATTGCTTTAAAGAAAAGGCCAATAGATACTGACACTATTGAAAAATTTATAACCAAAATATCAAGATCCTTAGAAGAATTGGGACAAAATGAAATTTCCTCCAATACAATAGGGACAATGGTAATGGATGCTTTAAAAAATTTAGATCCAGTTGCTTATGTTCGTTTTGCTTCTGTTTATAGAAACTTTAGAGAAGAAAAAGACTTTGTAACATTCGTAGACAGAATAGATGTCTATAAAAAAAGATAAATATTTTATTAATCTTGCTAATAATTTAGCAAAAAATTACTTAGGTTATAGTGGCCCAAATCCTTCTGTGGGTGCAATTATAGTAAAAAATAATAAAGTTTTGTCTTTTGGATCGACAAATTTTTCAGGTAGACCACATGCTGAAGTAAATGCTTTAAATAAACTAACTTTTAAAGATAAAAAAAATTCTACAATATATATTTCACTTGAACCATGTTCACATTTTGGAAAAACCCCTCCATGTGTAAATGAACTCATTAATTCTAAGGTTAAAAAAGTGGTTTATTCTGCCGAAGATGTTGATGAACGTACTTCTGGTAAAGCTTATAAAATTTTAAAATCTAGTAAAATTGAAGTTAAAAAAAATATACTTAATAATATTTCAAAAGATATCTACAAAAATTATTTTTATTCAAAAATAAATCAGATACCCGTAGTTTATGGTAAACTTGCAATATCTAAAGATTTTTATACAAAAAATCTAAATAAAAAATATATAACTAATGAACTTTCTTTAAGAACCACGCATATTTTACGTAGTAAAGTTAATTGTATTCTGTCTACTTCTAAAACTATTAATGATGACAACCCAAAACTTGATTGTAGAATTGATGGTCTAAAAAACTCTTCACCACAAGTTGCTATTCTGGATAAAAATCTAAAAATTAATATTAATTCCTATATAGTTAAAAATGCTAAGTTTAATAGAACTTATCTATTTTATAACAAAATTGATAAAAATAAAATTAAGCTACTTAAATCAAAAAAAATAATATTAATTTATACTCCACTTCATAATAATAAACTAAATTTTAGTTTTATATTAAAAAAATTATTTAAATATGAAATATCTTCACTTCTAGTAGAGGGAGGAAAAACATTAACCTTGTCACTTTTAAAGGATAATCTATTCAAGGAATTTTATTTGTTTATTTCACCACAATCGCTTAATAAAACAGGTTCTATAAAAATAAATGGAATAAAATCAAAATTATCAAAAAAATTTAAAAAAATAAAATATAATGAAATTTTTTTAGATAAAGATAATTTAATACATTATTACTAAATATATGTTTAACGGAATTATTTATAATCGCGGTACTGTAAAAAAAATATCAGTTACTAAAAAAGGTAAATCTATATTTATTTATTCAAAAATTGCGTTGAATAAAAAAAAAGTAGGAATGTCCATCGCTTGTGATGGAGTATGTTTAACTTTAGTTTCATATAAGAAAAAAATTCTTGAGTTCTATCTTTTACATGAAACTATTAATCGATCTAGGTTTAAATATTTAAAAATAGGTGATAATATTAACCTAGAGCTCCCATTAAAATTTGGTCAAGACATATCTGGTCATATTTGCCAAGGTCATGTTGATACCACTTCCAAATTGCTTAATATAAAAAGAAAAGGAGCTTCTAGAATTTTAGAATTTGGCTTGAATTATAAAGAAAAAAAAAATCTTGTAATTAAAGCTTCTATTTTGATTAATGGTGTTTCATTAACTATATCAAAAATTACAAAAAAGGGTTTTCAGATTTGGTTAATTCCACATACACTAAAATTAACTAATTTATCAGATATTAAAAAAAACAGTTTAGTGAATATTGAATTTGATATTTTATCAAAATACGTCAAAAATTACATTGTATGAAAAAATTAAAATTTAACTCCATAGAAAAAATTATTTCTGAGGCAAAAAAGGGCAAAATGTATATTTTAGTTGATGATGAAAATCGTGAAAATGAAGGTGATTTAGTTTTTTCAGCAAAAGATGTTAATGCTAATAAAATAAACTTTATGGCTAAATATGGAAGGGGTCTTATTTGTTTAGCCATAGACTCCTCACAAGCAAAAAAACTAAATTTAAATTATATGTCACCAAAAAATGAATCTAGAAATCAAACAGCGTTTACTGTATCGATAGAGGCAAAAAAAGGAATATCAACTGGTATATCTGCCAAAGACAGGGCAACAACAATAAAAGTGGCAACTCAATCAAAAGTATCCAAAAAAGATATAGTATCACCTGGTCATGTTTTTCCAATAGTTGCTAGAGATGGTGGAGTTCTAATTAGAGCAGGTCATACAGAAGCATCAGTTGATATATCTAAACTTGCAAGAAAAAATTCTTCAGCAGTTATTTGTGAAATTATGAATGAAGATGGATCGATGGCTAAAGGTGACGAGTTAATTACTTTTGCAAAAAAACATAAGTTAGCAATTGGAAAAATTGAAGATTTAATCGCATATAGACTTAAAAAAGAAAAATTTATAAAACTAAAAAAAACTTCTAGTATTATTTTAGCAAAGCAGAAATTTAAAATTAAAATTTATGAAAATATAATAGACGGTTCGGAACATTTTGCTTTAATTAAAGGAAAAGTAAGTAAAAAAATGGTTCCCCGTGTTAGAGTTATCTCTTCAAATGTTGTTCAGAATTACCTATTAGGAGATAAAATTCCAAATTCATTCAATAAAACAGTTACTTATTTTAAAAGTTTTAAAAATTGCATACTTGTTTTTATAAAAGATCCAAATTTAAAATCGGTATCTGCTACATTAAAAGACTATCAAAATAAAAAATATTACAGGAAAGGAAAAGATAAATTAATCAGAAATTATGGACTTGGTGCTCAAATTTTAAAAAATTTGAATGTTAAAGACATGATTTTAGTTACAAAATCCAAAAAGAAGGTTATAGGACTAGAAGGTTATAATTTATCAATTACCAAACAAGAGATAATATGAAAATATGTATTGTAGTTTCTGATTATTATAAAAAGATTTCAAAAAATCTACTAAATGGTTGTATAAAAGAGCTAAAAAAAAATGGTTACAACAATATAAAAATTAAATTTGTCTCTGGTGCTTTTGAAATTCCCACTATTATTTCAATTAATTTGAAAAAATATAATGCTTTTATTGCATTAGGCTGTATTATTAAAGGTGAGACTGATCATTACTACTTCTTATCACAAACAGTAACATCTGCATTAATGAATCTTTCAATTAAATCAAAAAAACCAATAGGATTTGGTTTATTAACTTGTAAAAACTTAAAACAAGCAAATTTTAGAGCCTCAATCACAAAAAAAAATAAGGGCAAGGAAGTAGCCAAAGGTGTAATTTCAATTTTAAATAATAAATGAAATATAAATTTAAACCTGCAAAAAATCCAAGAGTTTTAATTATACAAAAAGTATATGGTCAAATAGTTAATAAAGATCAAAATGTAATTTTTGAAAAACATAGGTTTAAGAAATTTATTAAAGATGTTTCTCTTGGCACTATTGAAAGATTAGAATTAATAAACGACGAAATTAAACATATTGAAAAAGATTTTAATCTCAATAATTTAGATAATATTTTCAAAATTATTATTCAGTGTGCAATTTTTGAACTCATGTATAAACCAAATTTATCTAGAAAAATAATAATTAAAGAATATTTGAATGTATCCAATTTTTTTTTAAATAACTCTCAAACTAAATATTTAAATGCAATATTAGACAGTTTAGCAAAAAAATTATAAAATGAATGAATTAGAAATTATTAATCATTTAAAAAAAATTGTTAATAATTCATATTCTCATAACCTCAATGATGATGTTTTTTTCGATAAAAAAAAATTACTTGTAATTTCCATTGATACTTATAATGAAAATATTCATTACATCGACTTTAAAAATCCTAAACTAGTTATAAAAAAAGCTATCAGATCTTCAATATCAGATATTATTTCAAAGGGTGCAAATCCTAAATTTTTGTTAATATCTTTTTCTGGTACAAAAGATGACTTTAGTAAAAAAAAAATAAAAACAATAATTAAATCTATTGATGAAGAACAAAAAAAATATAAATTCTCATTAGTTGGAGGTGATACTGTATCTTCAAAAAAAACATCATTTACAATATGTGCTATTGGTTACTCTAAAAAAATAATAAGACGTAGCGAATGTAATTTAAATGATGATATCTATTTGACTGGTAATATTGGAGATTCTTTTGTTGGTTTATGTTTTTTAAAAAAAAAAATAAAATCATCATCTAAAATAAAAAAATATTTTATTAATAGTTATTTTAAACCAAATTTATCATTCGGTTTTCATAATGAACTAAACAAATTTGCATCATCCTCAATGGATGTTTCAGATGGTCTTTTACTAGATTTAAAAAAACTTATTGGAAATAAAAAACTAGGTTATATTTTAGATTTTAACGTTTTACCTAGGTCAAATTATTTTAATCAACTAGAGAAAAAAAATAAAATTTCAGCAAAAAAATTCTTATTCAATGGTGATGATTATCAAATTTTATTTACTTCAAAAAAAAAACACCGAAAAATAATAAATAAATATGCAAAAAAATGGAATCAAAAGATTACTAGAATTGGTTATATTACTTCAAGAAGTGCAAATTATTTGAAATTTAGTAACTATTTAAAAAAAATTGATAATTATCAAGGATATATACATAGTTTTAATTAAGATTATTTATTGCCTTTTAGAGTTTTTTTTGTAATGTCCGATTTTTATAAATAACAACATACTAGCAAATAAGGTTAATAATTATGAATGCAGAAACAATACTAGGTTACACAATATTAGCAGGTTTATTATCAATAGTTTATGGTTTTATAACTGGTAAAAATATTTCAAACTCAAGTCCGGGTAATGCAAAAATGCAAGAAATAGCTTCTGCTATTCAAATAGGAGCAAAAGCATATTTAAACAGACAATACAAAACCATCGCTATCGTCGGTGCTGTTGTGCTTGTTATTATAACTTTTGCATTTAATCTTTTAGTTGGATTGGGTTATTTGATTGGTGCAGCATTGTCAGGAATTGCAGGTTATGTTGGTATGTTGGTATCTGTTCAAGCAAATGTAAGAACAGCTGAAGCATCTAGAAAAGGTTTGAATGAAGGTCTCAATGTAGCATTTAAATCTGGCGCAGTTACAGGAATGTTGGTTGCAGGTTTAGCGTTATTATCTATTGCAGTTTATTATTATTTATTGTTGTCATTCGGAGTAGATGAGAGAGAAATAGTGAATGCACTAGTAGCACTTGGTTTTGGAGCATCTCTTATATCTATTTTTGCTAGATTGGGAGGCGGAATATTTACTAAAGGCGCTGATGTAGGTGCTGATCTTGTAGGAAAAGTTGAGGCTGGTATACCAGAAGACGATCCGAGGAATCCTGCTGTAATTGCAGACAACGTTGGTGATAACGTCGGTGATTGTGCTGGTATGGCTGCAGACTTATTCGAAACTTATGCTGTAACTATTGTAGCGACCATGGTTCTTTCATCAATATTTTTTGTTGGTGACTTAAATATGATGGTATATCCACTAACAATCGGTGGTGCTTGTATTTTAACATCAATTTTAGGTACATATTTTGTAAAGTTAGGTAAATCAAAAAATATAATGGCAGCCCTTTATAAAGGTTTTGTTGTAACAGCAATAACATCATTAATCATCCTGTATCCAATAACAGATTATGTATTGGGATTAAATAAAGTTTATAACATAGGTAGTAAAGAATTTACTGGATTAAGTCTGTATTACTGTGGAGTAATTGGCTTAATAATTACTGGATTAATCATATGGGTAACAGAATACTACACGGGCACAGGTTATAGACCTGTAAAAAGTGTTGCCATGTCTTCAACGACTGGACATGGTACAAATGTAATTCAAGGATTGGCAATATCACTTGAAGCTACTGCTATACCTGCAATTATTATTGTATCAGGTATATTGATTACTAACTCAATTGCGGGTTTATTTGGTATTGCTATAGCAGTTACATCAATGTTGGCTTTAGCTGGAATGGTTGTAGCATTAGACGCTTATGGACCAGTAACAGATAACGCTGGTGGTATCGCAGAAATGTCAAAATTACCTAATAAAGTGAGAAAAACTACAGATGCACTTGATGCTGTAGGCAACACAACAAAAGCTGTAACAAAAGGTTACGCAATTGGATCTGCAGGATTAGGTGCATTAGTATTATTTGCAGCCTATACTGAAGATATTAAACATTTTTCAAAAATTGCAGGCTCAAATTTAGAAGGTATAATTGTTACATTTGATCTTTCTAATCCATTTGTTGTTGTAGGTTTATTAGTTGGTGGTATGTTGCCATATTTATTTGGATCAATGGGAATGCAAGCAGTAGGTAGAGCAGGTGGAGCTGTTGTGCTTGAAGTAAGAAGACAATTTAAAAAATTTCCAGGTATAATGAAAAGAAAACAAAAACCAGATTATGCTAAATTAGTTGATTTATTAACTATCGCCGCGATCAAAGAAATGATTATCCCATCATTATTGCCTGTTTTGTCACCAATCGTCTTATACTTTATTATTTATGGAATTGGTGGTCAAGTAGCAGCACTTGCATCTGTTGGTGCGATGTTGCTAGGAGTAATTATTACAGGTTTATTTGTTGCGATATCTATGACAGCTGGAGGTGGTGCTTGGGACAATGCAAAAAAATATATTGAAGACGGTAATTTTGGGGGAAAGGGTTCTGACGCTCATAAAGCAGCAGTAACAGGTGATACTGTTGGTGATCCATATAAAGATACTGCTGGACCCGCTGTTAATCCAATGATAAAAATTACAAACATTGTCGCATTATTACTATTGGCTGTGATTGCTGGATAAATTAATTATCTTATTTATTTTTAGGAGCATTTATTTTTTGGTCTAAACTTTTAAGTAGTTTACCTGCAAAAGATGTTTCGTCATATTTTTTTACTGTAGTGTTTTTAACAATATTTAATTTTTTCATATCTTTAATTGTATAAATTTTTTTAGTATCTACAATTCCATAATCGTTAAAGGAAATTAATAATACATTATTTTTTTGAATTTTTGATTTTCCTAATTTGAATAAGGATTGATTAACTTTTTCACTTTCCATGTAAAACCAAGAATTTTTATCGAATAAACTTATAGTTGATGGTTTTCCTAAAATGTCTAAAACATCGTTTTTATTTGATTTTGATGGTAAAATTTCATCTGATTTTTTTTCTAAAGCTATAATACCATGGTTTTTTACAACTTTATTGTTACCACAACTTATTGTAATTAAAAAAATAAAAATTATAATTTTTTTCATATGAATAAAGAATATTTAACAATCTACAATAATTTAATCAAATTAACTAGAAATAAATCGTTATATTTAAATTTAAATAATGACGAAACTTTTTCAGATAGAATTACATTTTTATTAATAAATTTTTCCTTTTTTTTAAAAAATTTTAAAAATCGTGAATCTAAAGTTTTCTTTCAAAAAATACATGATTTTACGTTTAAACAAATTGAAATTAACCTTCGTGAGATTGGTTATGGTGATACTTCAATTAATAAAAATATGAAAAAATATGTGAATTTTTTTTACGATATATTGTCTAAAATTGATCAATGGCAAACTTATGATAAGGTAAAAAAAAGTGAAATTTTATTAAATTTAATTAATGACCCTAAAAATATTAACTTTTATGTTAATTATTTTGATAAATTGAGTATATTTTTCGAAAATAATCCTTTAAATTATTTTACAAAAGATATAGAAGAATTTAAATTTTAAATATGGCTGTACCTAAACGTAAAACAACACCATCAAGAAGTGGAAAGAGAAGATCTCATATTAAGGTCTCTCCAAAAAATATAATTGAAGACAAAAAATCTGGAGAATATAGGCTCTCGCATCATTTAGATTTAAAAACAGGATTTTATAAGGGAAGACAAGTTTTAGATCCTAAAGAATAATTTATTATGTCAAATTCAGTAGTTATTGCAGTTGATGCAATGGGAGGTGATAATTCACCTAGCAAAATAATAGCCGGAATTTCTGAATTTTTAAAAAATAATAATAATGTATTTTTTAGAATTTTTGGAAAAAAATCAATTATTGAAAATGAAATTTCAAAAAATTCAATCAAAAGACAATTTTATGAAATTATTGAATGTGAAGATGTTGTACAAAATAATGACACTCCATTATCTGCTGCAAAAAAGAAAAATACTAGTATGTGGAAATCTATTAATGACGTTAAAGAAAAAAATTCAAATGTCGTAATTTCAGCAGGTAATACTGGTGCATTATTTGTGATTTCTAAACTAAACATGAATATGATTGAAAATATTAGCAAACCTGCATTAGCCGCTTTATGGCCAAACAAAGTGAGTATGAATATAGTCTTAGATTTAGGTGCAAATGTTGAATGTGATGAAAAAAACTTTGAAGATTTTGCTTTAATGGGGGCAGCATTACATAATGCTTTGTACCCAAATGATATATCTAAAGTAGCTTTATTGAATATTGGTTCTGAGGAAATTAAAGGACATGAAAAAATCAAAAAAGCTTATCATAGTATGGAAAATAAAAAGAATAATTTATATGAATTTTGTGGATACATTGAAGGCAATCATATTATGGATGGTAAAGTTAATGTAATTATTACTGATGGTTTTACTGGTAATGTGGCACTTAAAACTGCTGAGGGTACAGCAAACTTCATTTCTTCTGAGCTTAAAAAGGCATTAACAAATGGTTTAATAGCCAAATTATCAAGTTTTTTAAATATTTTAAATCTTAGGAAATTTAAAAATAGATTAGATCCTAGATTATATAACGGTGCAATTTTATTGGGATTGGAAACCCCGGTCATCAAAAGTCACGGATCAACTGATTATATAGGTTTTGCAAATTCTTTAGATGTATGTGTTAAAACTGTAGATGGCAAGTTAATAGAAAAAATTAAGAAAAATATAAACAATTAATGCGTCAAAACTTAACAAAAAAAGAGATAATTAACTCAATTTATATGCAGTTAGGATTTTCTAAAAAATTAATTGAAACAGTTTTGGAAGATATTTTTGAAATTTTATTGGATAGTATTAAAGAAGAAGGGAAAGTAAAAATTTCTAATTTTGGTACTTTTATACTTCGTCATAAAAAGTCTAGAGTAGGAAGAAATCCAAAAACCAAAAAAGAAACAATTATATCTCAAAGAAATGTTATTTTATTTAAACCCTCAAAATATTTAAAAAATAAGATAAATAATGCCAACTAAAATTCACTCTGCTTATAAAACGATAGGTGAAGTGTCCATAATTTTAAATAATGTTGAACCAAAAGATACAAATATTAATACACATACATTGAGATTTTGGGAAACACAATTTACCCAATTAAAACCAAAATTTTTCAACAACAGAAGATATTATGATTTTAAAACTATTGAAATTTTAAAATTTATTAAATTTCTTCTTAAATCTGAAGGTTTAACAATTGATGGTGTAAAAAAGCATTTAAATCAAAATAAATCAAATCTTGACGATTCTGTTTTTAACTCTATAAGAGCAAAATATTTAAAAAATAAATTAAAAAACATTAAAAATATTATTATAAATTTAAAAAATTAATATGGCAAAAAAATCCTTTGTTAAAGTAAGAATGGTTCCAGAGGCCAAACCTGATAGTCCTTTTTTTTATTATTTAAAAAAGCCTGCAGGCGGTGAAAAGGCTAAGGTTAAACTTTCAGCTAAAAAATACAATCCAGCTACTAGAAAACATGAGAAGTTTGTTGAAAAAAAACTACCACCTCATAGTAAATAATTATTTTTTTTTAAAATTTCTTCTCTCATAATCAATATAAGCTCTGATCATATTAATCCAAATTTTTTTTGTAATTTTTGGATCTATCTTATTTTTAATTGATTTTTTTCTGATCTGACTAAGTATTTTATTAATTCTTTTATTATCAACTATTTGATTTTTAAATTTCTTCAATTTAAGAACTTCATTAACTAAGAGAGTTCTTTTTTTAATTAACTTAATTAAAGAATTATCCAATGTATCTAATTTATTTCTAATTATTTCAAGTTTTTTAAGTTTATCAGGCGACATTTAATAATTTGGATTTGTTAATAATTAATATATTTATGCAAATATGTATATAGAAAATAATATTACTAGAAAGCAAATTTCTACATGGATTCTTTTTATGTTTGTCTTAATTGCATTTATGATAGTAGTTGGTGGTTTAACCAGATTAACAGACTCCGGTTTATCTATAACAAAATGGGAATTGTTTTCAGGTGTTTTACCTCCACTTAATGATCAACAATGGAATAATTATTTTGATGAATATAAGTTAATACCTGAATTTAAACTTCAAAATTACACCATGACAATTAAAGAATTTAAAGTAATTTTTTGGTGGGAATGGGCACACAGATTAATGGGAAGATTAATTGGCTTTTTTTTTCTTTTTCCACTAATTTATTTTACCTTTAAACTAGGATTTAAAAAATTGACCTCTTTATATTTTATATTTCTCTTAATTTGTTTTCAAGGATTTATAGGCTGGTATATGGTATCTAGTGGATTAGTAAATAGAGTAGACGTAAGTCATTACAGATTATCTTTACATTTATTAATAGCTTTTTTAATTTTATCTTTGCTTTTTTGGAATTATCTAAAACTAAATATCTCCACTAATAATCAAGTTAAATTAAATTCAATTTTACCTTATTTTTTTCTGATATTAATTTTTATTCAAATAGTGCTGGGAGCTTTTGTTTCAGGTATGAATGCTGGCCTTATTTATAATTCTTGGCCTCTCATGGGTAACTCATATTTTCCAGATGATAATGAATTATATAATTTATTTAATTTCTCAGTATTTAATGATGCTTCATTAGTACAATTTTTACATCGTAATTTAGCTTATATAATTCTTTTTTTATATTTGATCATTTTATTGAAAATTTATAAAAATCAAATTCGAGATTCTTTTTTTGCTATCAATCTTGTTGGCTTGGTCTTATTAGTTCAAATTTCTTTGGGAATACTAACTTTAATAAATGGAGTGCAAATAACATTAGCTTCTTTACACCAAATTAGTTCAATATTTCTTGTTAGTTCTTCTATTTATTTATTATATATAAACAGAAAATCTAATTTTTTTTAGCTGGATAGTTAATTAATATAAAATTTTTAAGTACTTTTAATACTCTATCCGCTTCCTCTAGAAGCATCATGTGTCCACAGTTATCAATAATTTCAACTTTACTTCCATCAATTAAATCTGCTAATTTTTTTCCTTCTTTAACAGGACACATTTTATCCCCTGTGGCTAAAATAGATAATGTGGGAATTTTAATTTTTTTTGCAGCTTCGAAACCATTTTTGTAATTATCACATGCTCTAAAATCAACACCAAGAGTATTTTTAATTGTTCTTGATTTTGCTAACATTCCTCCAGTATTAATGTGATATAATCCTGGAACAGGATGTCCTCCGAAGTGTCCCGCTGGCCCATGAGCCCAATCCATCATTAAATCAACAGCTTTTGGATTATTATTTTCCGCTAAAGATAGCAGCTCAGGATTCATAGGAATTGCACCTGCACCTCCCATTAAACTCAATGTTTTTATTTTATTTGGGTTTTTTGCAGCACATTCCATTGTCACAAGGCATCCCTGAGAATGTCCTACTAATGAAGCCTCTTTATAACCAACAGAGTCTATTACATCACTAACCCAATCAGCCATTTCTTCGATAGATTTTAAACTTTCTCCACTAGATAACCCATGACCTGGCATGTCTAATGCTAGAACTGTATAACCGTGAAAGGCAAAGTATCTTGTTTGTAGAACCCACGTCATGTGAGTTAAACCACTTCCATGTACAAAAATAATTAGTGGTTTAGTTTTATCAAAAGGTCTACCACCGGTTGAGGCAAACACTTCTGCACCATTCACCTCAAATTTCATTGATTTGAAACAAGTCTAGGCTTTCTAGCTGCTCTAAAACCTACTTCAAAATCATTTTTAATATCGTCTATATCCTCAATACCAACAGATAATCTAATCATATCATGAGATAGTCCAGCAAATTTTAAAGTCGCCTCATCCATCTGAGAATGAGTTCCAGAGGCAGGATGAATAACAAGTGTTCTAGTATCACCAACATTTGCTAGATGCGATGCAAGTTTAACATTATTAATAAAAGCGACACCAGCATCTTTACCGCCTTTAATTCCGAATGCTATCATCGATCCACGACCATTAGGTAAAAGTTTTTTGGCAAGTTCATGATCTGGATGATCAGGAACACTTGGATGTGATACCCATGCAACACTTTCATGATTAAGTAAGTATTTTACCATTTCCTCTGCATTCGAACAATGTTTTTTCATTCTTACTGATAAAGTTTCAATACCTTGTAAAACATTCCAGGCATTTTGAGGGCTCAAACAAGGACCAAAATCTCTCATACCTTCAGCTCTGGCTTTCATTGTAAAAGCTGTTGGTCCAAATTCCTCTGCAAATGAAAGACCATGATAACCTTCATAAGGTGTAGTCATAGTTGGAAATTTATCATTTTGCATCCAATCAAATTTTCCACCTTCTACTAATATTCCTGCCATCGATGATCCATGACCAGCCATCCATTTCGTTAATGAATGCACAACAATATCTGCACCATGTTCGAATGGTTTACAAAGATAAGGTGTTTGATAAGTAGCATCAACAATCAATGGTATACCAGCGTCATGTGCAATTTTTGAAATTTCTGGCATATTCATTAATTCATTTCCAGGATTACCTACAAGCTCACCAAATATACCTTTAGTGTTTTTCTGAATTGCTTTTTTAAATCCTTGAGTATCTCTTGGTTTTACGAAAGTACATTTAATTCCAAATTTTGGTAGAGTAAGTCTAAATAAGTTCACTGTACCTCCATACAATTGAGAAGATACAACTAGATGATCTCCAGCTTCACATAAAGTCATGATAGTTAAAAAAATTGCACTCATTCCAGAGGAAGTAGCTAATGCTGCTGTACCTCCCTCTAAAGAAGCAACTCTCTCCTCAAGAACAGCTACAGTTGGATTTGAAATTCTACTATAAATATGACCACCTCTCTCAAGGTTAAATAATGCAGCTGCATGATCCACATCATCAAATAAATAAGATGTTGTTTGATATATTGGCACTTGTCTTGAACCAGCATTTTTATGAGGTTGATACCCCGCGTGTAAGCTTAATGTATCAAATTTGTATGTTTTTGGATCAGTACCTTTATTTTTTTTATCAGTCATAAATTTCCCTTATTTTTAAATATTAATTATTAACTATCAATATTAATATAAATTGACAATATGACATTTATCAGTATTAATCCGGCCAATCATGACTAAATTTGTTAAGAAAAACGAGCTAAATAACAACTGGTACGAAATAGACGCCTCAAATGCTGTAGTTGGAAGATTGGCATCTATAATTGCTAAAATTCTAAGAGGTAAAAATAAAGCAACTTTTACTCCTCATATGGATAATGGAGATTTTGTTGTAGTTAAAAACATTGAAAAAATTAAATTTACTGGAAAAAAATTCCAAGATAAAAAATATTATCGCCATACGGGATATCCAGGTGGCATTAAAGAGACAACCCCAGAAAAACTTTTTGATAAAAAACCAGGTGAAGCATTAAAATTAGCTGTTAAAAGAATGTTGCCCGGAGGCCCTTTAGCAAAAAAACAACTTACAAAATTAAAAATTTATAAAGGATCAGATCATCCACATGGTGTTCAAAATCCTATAGTAATAGAATTATCTAAATTAAATAATAAAAATATAGTAAGAAATTAAAATGACTTTAGTACAAAAACTAGACTTTAAGGACAGTAAATACGCAACAGGAAGAAGAAAAACCTCAATTGCTAAAGTTTGGTTAAAAAAAGGGTCAGGTCAAATTGTTATTAATGGAAAAAAATATGATGATTATTTCACAAGAGAGATTCATAAAATGAAACTTCTAAGACCTTTTGAAATTATTAATCAAACAGCTGATTACGATGTAAGAGGAAATGTTACAGGCGGAGGATTGACTGGTCAAGTAGGGGCATTGGTTCATGGTATCTCAAAAGCATTGTTACAGTTTGATGAAAATCTAAAACCTACTTTGAAAAAAGAAAAGCTTACCACGAGAGACTCTAGAGCTGTTGAAAGAAAGAAATACGGTCATAGAAAAGCTAGACGTAGTTTCCAATTTTCTAAAAGATAATTTTTCTTTTTCAATTACAACAGTTATAATAAATTATGCAAAAGCTAAATATATTAGTTGCAGGTTCGACAGGTTATATAGGTATAGAATTGGTTAAACTCCTGGTAAAACATAAGGGAGTAAAAATTAAATACTTATGTGGTAACTCATCAGTTGGAAAAAGCATTTCTTCTTATGATCATTCTTTAAAAAAAAAAAAATTGCCAAAAATAATTAAATTTAATGAAAAATTACTTAATGATGTAAATGTAATTTTTACTGCTTTACCTAATGGAGAAGCGCAAAAAATTTCAAATAAACTTAAAAAACATAACACGTTAATTGATTTATCCGCTGATTTTAGATTAAAAAACGCAAAAACATATTTGAAATATTATAAAATTAAACATTTAGCTAAAAAAAATATTAAAAGTAGTATCTATGCTTTACCTGAGATAAAAAATAAAAAAATTAAAAATTTTAAAATTATTGGATGTCCTGGATGTTATCCTACATCAATATTACTACCATTAATACCTCTTTTAAAAAATAATATTATTTCAAATAAAAATATTATTATAGATTCAAAATCAGGCTACTCTGGTGCTGGCAGAGGTGTACATAAAAAATACAAAAATAAAAACCTTTATGAAAGTTTAAGCGTATATGGTATTAAAGCTCACAGACATAATTCTGAAATACAACAAGAGCTTGATATTGAAACAGGTAAAAAAGTAGTATTCACTTTTACACCTCATTTGTCTCCAATGTTTAGAGGAATTTTAACAACTATTTATTGCAATATGACAAAAAAAAATAACATAAATTCAGTTTTAAAATATTTAAAAAAATTTTATAAAAAACAAATATTTGTAAGAATAAGTAAAAAAAATTCACACATAAGTACTAATGATGTAATCAATACAAATAAATGTTTAATATCAGTTTGTGAATCAAAGTCTAAAAGACAATTAATTATATTGTCAGCAATTGACAATCTAATTAAAGGTGGTGGGGGACAGGCAATTCAAAATATGAATTTATTATTTAACTTTAAAAAAAATATGGGTTTATAATGAAGTATTTGCTGTTAATTTTTATTTTTATCACCTTTTCAGGCTGCATTAATCAAGTTTCAAATTTTAATGCTAAAGAATTAGACATTGATATATATAATAATGAAATGACATATGAAAAATTTAAAAAAAAAGTAATTGAATATTCTGATGAGGCCTCATATCCAAGTTTAACGAATTAATGATTAATAAAAAAATAAATATTGCTGTTGTTGGACTAGGTCAAGTAGGAAGCTATTTGCTTAATGAATTAAATACCAAAAAAAAAGATATAGAACTTAAAACAGGAAAAAAAATCGAAATTGTTGCAATTTCAGCAAAAAATAAAAATAAAAAAAGAAAATTTAAAATAAATAAATCTATTTTTTTTAAAAATCCAATAGACATTATTAAAAATAAAAAAATCAATATTCTTTTTGAAGTAATTGGTCAAAGCGATGGTGTTTCAAAAAAAATTGTTGAAACATCTTTAAAAAATAAAATTCACGTTGTTACCCCGAATAAAGCTCTGATCGCTAAACATGGTGACTATTTGTCTAAATTAGCTGAAAAAAATAAAGTAAATTTAGAATTCGAAGCATCTGTTGCGGGTGGCATTCCTATACTAAGAACTATCAAGGAGGGACTTGCTACTAATAAATTGTTTAAAGTTTATGGAATATTAAACGGAACCTGTAATTATATTTTATCAGAAATGGAAAAAACAAAAGACAGCTTTAAAAATGTTTTGAAAAAAGCCCAATCTTTAGGTTATGCAGAACCAGGAAATCCAAAACTTGATTTAAATGGTTATGATGCATTTGCTAAAATTAGAATATTATCCTCTCTAGCTTTTAATAAAAAAATATCAAAAAAAAAATGCTTAATGGAAGGAATTGAAAACTTAGAATATAAAGATATAGAAATTGCGTCTCAATTGAACTTCAGAATTAAGCTTCTAGGTATTACAGAAATAATTAATGGAAAATTATTTGAAAGAGTCTACCCATCACTAGTTAAAAAAGACAGCTATATTGGAAATGTAAATGGAGTAATGAATGCTGTTATTGTAGAGGGCAAGCCAGTAGGCGAGATTGTTCTTCAGGGTGAAGGGGCTGGACCAGGAGCGACATCCTCAGCCCTTATGTCAGATCTATTGTCCATTTTAAGAGGAAACATTAAATATCCTTTTGGTATTCCTGATATTAAAAGAAAAAAACCTTTACCTTACAATGAAAAAATATCATCACACTCTTTATATTTAAGACTTGAAGTAAAGGACAAACCTGGTGTTTTATCTGAAATTACTAAACTTCTTGCTAATAATAAAATATCCATTGAAAGAGTAATTCAAATTCCAGATCATAAACGAAAATCCGCGTCAATTGTAATAATTACGCATAGAGCTTTAGAAAATAGATCCCAAAATCTTATAAATTCATTAAAAAGAAACAATAATATAATTAAAAAACCTGTCCAAATAAGACTTTTTTAATGGAAATATATATAAAACTTTTTGAAGTATTATTTCCAGTTTTTTTTGTAGTCGGTATCGGATATTACTTAGGTAGAAAAAGTCCAAAAATAGACACTGCATTTATAACTAATTTTGCCGCTAACATTGGTACTCCTTCGATGATTATTTATGCTGTAACTTCGACAGGTATTACATTTAAAATTTTTGCTGAATATTTTTGGTATTATTTATTAGCAATAATATTATTTTCTGTAGTAGGGATAATCACTTTATTTATTCTGAAAACTAAAGACATTATTAGAGAATTACCTCCATTAATTTTACCTAACACTGGAAATATGGGTTTGCCTATTTGTTTGTTTGCATATGGTTCACAAGGTCTTGGTGTTTCAGCAGCAATTTCATCTTTGATAATTTTATTTCATTTTACTTTGGGTGTTTTTCTCGCAGATAGAAAGTTTAATTTTAAAGTAATTACTAAAAATCCTCCATTTTATGCAATTATTTTTTCTGCAATTATTTTATTTTATGAAATTGAACTACCAACATTTGTAATTAATACTACTGAATGGTTAATGTATGCAACAATATTTTTAATTTTAATGTCATTAGGTATCGCTTTAACTAGATTAAAAGTGTTTTCTTTAAAAAAAGCAATTATTTCTTCTATTTCTAGAATGATTGTTGGTCCTATTATAGGTTTTTTCCTAATTTATTTTTTTAATTTAAGTGGCTTTGCTGCAGGTGTACTTCTAATCCAATGTTCAATGCCCAGTGCTGTTTTAAATTATTTAGTTGCATCTATTTACTCTCCTAAAAAAATTGTAGACTCAGTTGCGAGTACAATAGTAGTTTCTACTTTAATGTCATTTATTACCGTTCCTATAATTGTATTTATTGCATTAAAATATTTTTCTTAATGAAAGCAATATTTTTAAATATATCTGCTTGGATAATGCTTCCATTTATGGATGCTATCGCTAAATATTTATCCTCTGAACTTCCTTTTTTTCAAATAACTTGGGCAAGATATTTCTTCACTGTATTCCTTGTTCTTCCATTTATGTTTTTTTTTTTTAAAAATCAGCTTAAATGGACAGAAAATCCAAAATTACAATTTTATAGAGGGTTAACTTTATTTTTTGCTAATATTTGTTTTTTTTATTCAATATCGATAATATCTATGGCTAAAGCTTTAACTTTAGCGTTTGTAGCCCCCTTAATAACAACAACTTTGTCTTTCTTTTTTTTAGGAGAAAAAGTTGGTATTAGAAGATGGTCAGCAGTTGTTGTTGGATTCCTAGGTATACTTATAGTTATTAGACCTGGTTTTATAGAATTTAATTTAGCTAGTATTGCAGCTATAGGTACAGGGTGTTTTTATGGTATATATTTAATTATTACCCGAAAACTTCATTCAACTGATAGCCCTTTGCTTACTTTGCTATTGACTGGTGTAGTAGGGGCCATGATTGGATCATTTATAGTTCCTGTAGTTTGGGTTAATCCTTCTTTAATTCAGTGGTTTTGGCTGATTCTTATGGGATTATTTGCATGTTTAGGCCATATATTACTGATTTATTCATTAAAATATGCTGATGCTTCTAAATTAGCGCCTTTTGGTTACATTGAGATAATACCCAACATTATTTTGGGATACTTCTTTTTTAATGATTTTCTTGATTTATGGTCTTTTTTAGGTTTGTTTATTATCATATCATCGGGTTTATATGTAATAAGGAGAGAATATATCTATAAGAAAAAGTAAAAATATATTTACTATATATTAATATATCACTTTAATTATTAACTATAAACTATTGTAATTATTGAATATATTTATTTATAAAAATTAACGAAATATATGGGAATTAAAGTAATTATTACGCATTATTTAATTTTAAATGGGTTTAAGATAAATATATAGGCAAAAATAAGCCTTTTCCCTCAATTTAATAAATTTATAAAAGTTATTTAATTTTTATAATTTAAAAAAAATATAATATTTTGAAGATATTTAGAATTTAATGTTAATTTTACAAAGAAATATCAATTAAATATGTAAATATTAGTTAGCTTTGCACATTTAGAATATAGCGATTAAACGGCCATAGAGGGGGCTTATTTAAGCAAAATTCAATTATAAGTTCAACTGATGGGAGAAATTAAAAAAATAACTTAATTCACATAGAATTTTAAAAAAAACGTTGTTATTAAACAATTCTAGAAGGATATACCTTCCATTTTAAGAAGTTTTTTTTTAGTTTTAATGCCCCCTGGACCTGAATAGCCACCTAAACCTCCATCAGATCTTATTACTCTATGACAAGGTACTTTGGGAGCAAATGGGTTTTTTCCAACAGCATTTGCTACTGCTCTGACTGCTTTTGGTCTTTTTATGGCATTTGCAACATCTTGATAGGTTCGAAGTTGACCTTTTGGTATAGTTTTAAGATATTTCCAGACTTTTAATTGAAATTTAGTTGCTTTGAAAGTCATAAATATTGAAAAAACACCTGTTTCTTTACACTTTTTACAGTGCAAAGAACAGTTGTTTTTGGCACGTCGTTTTATGCGCTACCGCCATGCCCACCACTCCACGATTTTAGCGCTACTCCGCGAAGTTTTCTGCCCCCTGAGCTTGAACCTCTCGGTTTTTCCTCAATTGGCCAGTTAAGAGTTGCCTCTTAAGTTATAAAGACATTATCAAAGCCAAAATACAAATGTAATCACTTTATTGTTGTATTTATTGACTTTTTAACATGGTTGAATAGTGGGGATAACTTAATTTGGACCTTAAGTCATAAATATAAGACCAAAATAGCTTAATGAGAACAAAACTGCTAAGATAGTTAAAAAATAAGTTTCTATTGTTTTTCCATGCTTTTTATTTTGAATATAAGCTAATGTCCAAAACCCAATAGCACTTAATAAGAATATTATATTTGGAATTTCTCCATCAATTGAACCCATGCTTTTTAATTTAAACTATTGACATATAAAATTATATAATATATTACTATTGATAATTAATTGTTATCAATAGTAATAATATGAGTGAGTTAACTACAGACCTAAAATCGTTGCATGAGGCAACTTTAAATAATCTCAAAAACTCTAAAGCAAATAACACTTTAAGAGCATATAAATCAGATTTCAAAGATTTTGGAACTTTTTGTGCAAAACATGGCGTAAATTCTTTACCAACAGAACCTAAAATAGTTTCTTTATACCTGACACACCTTTCTAAAAATTCAAAAATAAGCACCTTAAGAAGAAGATTAGTTTCAATAAGTATGGTTCATAAACTCAAGGGGCATTACCTAGATACAAAACATCCAATTATTGTTGAAAATTTAATGGGAATAAGAAGGGTTAAAGGAAGCATTCAAAAGGGTAAAAAACCTTTATTAATCAATCATTTAAAATCAATAATTAATGTAATTGATGAGCAAAAGATTGAGGAAATTAAGAAGTTGAGAGACAAAACAATCATACTAATAGGTTTTGCAGGTGGTTTTAGACGAACAGAGCTTATTTCAATTGATCATGAAGATTTGGAATTTGTACCTGAAGGTCTCAAAATCTCTATAAGAAAATCAAAAACTGACCAATTCGGTGAAGGAATGATAAAAGGACTACCCTACTTAACCAATGAAAGTTATTGTCCAGTAGCAAACCTTGCAAAATGGTTACAAATTTCTAAAATAAAATCTGGGCCTATTTTTAGAAGATTTTCTAAGGGTTTATCATTAACAAATAAAAGATTAACAGACCAATCTGTAGTTTTGTTAATAAAAGAATATTTAAATTTAGCAGGTATAGAAAATAAAAACTTTGCCGGACATAGTTTAAGATCTGGTTTTGCAACGGTTGCTGCAGATTCTGGTGCTGATGAAAGAAGTATTATGGCTATGACAGGTCATAAATCAACACAAATGGTGAGAAGATATATACGAGAGGCAAATATCTTTAAAAACAACGCCTTAAACAAGATAAAGATATGAAAATCAAAAAGTAAAAATAGATTGTATTTTACAAGATATAAGACCAACAATATAACCAATAGTTAATTTAGGATCATTTAAAGGTCCATTGTATTTAGTTTTTGACCTTAAATAATATTTTTTAAAAAACTTAGTTGTAATACCCCATTTTTTTAAAAAAGTTTTATCTCCTCTATTCTGAATAAAATTTTTCTTTTTTCTAGTGGTTAAAGAACCAAAGTGATAAACTTTAAAATCATTTAAACCCTTAAATATTCTTACACCTTGTTTCCAAAGTTTCATATTAAAATCCGGATCTGATGCTATACCAGGGTTAAATTCTTCACTAAAGCCTCCTACTAGATTCCACATTCTTTTAGATACTAAATGAGGAGCAAAATGAGAACCTTGATGATCATAAAAATTTATATCCTTGTATTTTTTTAACAATTCATTTTCTTTAAAACTTTTTAAATCAATTCCAAAATCATGAACAATATGACCTGAATTAGATTCGATCATAGTGCCAGATAGATAAAACTTATCATCTTTAAGTGAATAAACCTCGCTAAACAATACTTTATCCCATTCAGGGCAAAAATACATATCATCATGGCTATATAAAATATATTCATTTGAAACTAATTTTGCAGCTTTGTTAATCGATGAACAAAGACCTATATTTTTTTGTGAGCTTGTATGTTTATAATTATTATTGATTGCAAAATTTAATGTTCCATCTGAGCCATCATTAATATGTAAAATTATTTCATGATCAAAAATTGAATTTTGTTTAAGGCTTTTTAAACAAAGTTTTAAATAATCTAAATTATTATAAGTAGGTATTACTATAGAAATCATTTTATGGTTTGTGCCATAAATACTTAAACTCTTTATTGATGTTAAATGTTTTATTAATAATAAAATTAGCTACCAATGTCGAGTTAAAGTATTTCATATATTTAAATTTACCTTTTTTTCCGATAGACTTACGAAGTTTTTCATCAGAAGAAATTCTTTCAATTTTTTCAGACAAATCTGAAATATTTTTATAAAAAACCATTTCTGACTTATCAAAAAAATCATTGTATCCTGTTTTTTCGTCAATTAAAGTTACAAGACCATTACCTATAATTTGTGTTATTCTATCACTACTATAATACTTAATAGGTGTACCTCTGCTAAGATTTAACCCCATTTTAGAATTTGAGATATTTTTAAAATATTGATCCGCCCATATTGGTTGAATATTGTTTATTCCAAAAATATCAAATTTAATATTTGTGCATTTTTGTATTAGGTTTTTAATAAATTTTTCTCTATCATCAGATGATCTACCTTTAAGTGTTCCTCTATGAACACCATGACTTAAGGCAAAGAAAACATCATTGGAACAGTCTTTCTTAAAGTTATTTAAAGTTTCCATTGATTTATCACTTGGATTAGGAATAAAATAATTTTTATATTTGTTTGGTAAAAAACTAATTGCATCAGGTGAAGTTGTTAAAAAGCTTGAGTCCAAAACATCAGATTTATCTAAAATTCTTTTCTTATTCTTATGGTAATCAGGACCCTGTTTATTTAGAGGGTCTAAAAACCATTGAGTTATTTTAAGGTTAGAATAATCTTTTTTTAAACTATGTAAAACATCTTGAGATACCATATCAGCATGACCCAATACAATTAAATCTGGTTTAAAATGATAACAAGTTTTTATCAATTTATCATTTAAAGTATTTGAACCATATAAATCTCTTATAGATTTTCCTCTACTTACAATATCTCTATCACTAAATTCTAGCACACTATGACCTAATCTTATAAATCCATTATTTAATCTTCTACCTGTGTTAAAAAAAAGTCTTCCATTATGTCTTTCATTAAAATTAGTTATGTGCAGAATACGTAGATTTGAAGGTTTAAGATATACGTATGGTGAATTAATTTTTAATAGATTATTTCTTACTTCATCGATTTGTTTTGAAACGTATTGATGAGATAAATAAAAATTTTTATAAGATAAACTTTGATATATTTTTCTTTTTTTTAAATTGTTAATTAGAAATATAATTTTATTAAATATTTCATTAACGGTTAGTTTTTTTAATATTATACCATTTGTTATAGTTTCTGGTAAACCTCCCCTATTACTAATTATTACAGCGCACCCATTAGCGGCAGCTTCTAAACTTGTTCTACCAAAAGGCTCTTCCCATCTAGAACAAACTACGGCTATACTAGTTTTTTTATAAAGATTTATTACATCCTTATGTTCTTTAAATCCGAGTTTAATTAGTCTTGAATGATTAAATTCTAATTTATCTCTTGGTTCATCTCCAACAACAAATGCTTCCCAATCTTTATATTTTTTAAGGACCTTTATTACAGCTTTTCCAAAAAGATCATAACCTTTTGATCTATTTAATTTTCCAACAAATGTAATTATTTTTTTTTTATTACTAAAATTAATTTTATTTTTGGTTGCTGATTGATTAATGACAAGTAATTTTTCACTATTTATGGCTTCAGATTTCATTTTTTGAAGAAACCTTTTTTTTGACCAGTTGCTGTTAAAAATTATTCTATAACAATTATTTAACAAATAGATTCTTTCATTAATTGTTTTAGATCCTGACATTGACAATGGATCATTATGAAAATATAAAATATAATTTTTATTCTGTAATTCATTAACAAGGTATTTTAAATAAATTGGCCTATTATGAAGTTCAATAATATTTGATTTAACTTTTTTTTCTAATTCAATAAACTTATTTACATAATCTTTATTTTGGCTTTGGAATAATCTTTTTTTGGTTTCGATATTTATATATTTATTTTTAAATCTTTTTTTAAATTCTGTATAACCATAAACAGTTATATTTTTTTTAAATTTAGAATATTTCAAAATATCATTTATATTTAAGGATACAGCTCCAGCATATGAAGGAGAAAAATTTTCTTTAAATGGTAATAAAATTGAAATTTTCATTTGTTTAAAATAATTTTTTTTCGTAATTTATAATCTTTCTTTAATTTAATTTCATTTTTCATTGCTGTAGATTTTGAATCATATTTTTCATAATAAACTAACTTCCATTGTTTTCCTCTTGTAAACTTTGCACCTTTTCCAGAATTGTGTAAATTAAGTCTTTTTTTAATATCATTTGTATAACCTACGTACGAAACTTTTTTGTTATTTTTAAGATGAGCAACTAGTAAATATACAAAATATGTCATTTTGGCGGTCCCTAGGGGAATCGAACCCCTCTTTCATGGATGAAAACCATGTGTCCTAACCGATAGACGAAGGGACCAGAAGACGCTTTTCTATTGTAAAATAATAATTTAATCAAGGTTAATCAGGCTATTGCGTCTTTAATTATTAAATTAAAATCACTGTTTTTTTGGATAAATCTATTGTTGATTTGTAAAATTAAATCAATTTCTTTTTTTGAATTCATTAATACTTGACCTAATTTTGTACCAATTACATTAAATGCAAAACCTGAATAAGATTTATAACTTTTATTTTTTATTATAACTTGTAGATGCGACTCTTTTATAATTTTAAATTTAATAATTTTATTACTTTTTACCAAAAAAAGTGGATTTGAATTGTTATTACCAAAAGGTTCTAATTTTTTTAAGTCATGTTTGGCAAAAGATAAAAGTGATTCAATTTTTTGTTCACTTACATATAATTTAGAATTTTCAAATGGTTTGATTTTTTTATAATAACAAGAATTAATAAATTTTTTAAAATCTTTTAATTTATTTTTTTTTAATACACATCCCCCAGCCATTGAATGACCACCACCATTAAGAATAATTTTTTTTTTAATTGCTAAATAAAAAATATTACCAATATCGAAGCCATCAACAGATCTTGATGAACATTTTATTAACTTTCCTGAATTAGTTAATACAAAACTTGGTTTATTATATAGCTCGACTAGATTAGCAGCAATAATACCTAATAAACCTTCGTTGATATTGTCCTTATAATTGAATATGACTTCCATTTTAGAATTAACTAAATTTTTATTTAATAATTGAAACGTCTTACTTTGAATTTTTTTTCTTTTATCATTTAAAAAAATCAGCTTTTCAGAAATTTTATCAATATTTAATTTATTTTTATCAATTAATAAGTTTATTGGTAAATCTGAGTAACCTAATCTACCAGCTGAATTTAATATTGGGCCTAAAGAAAAACTAATATCGTTAGCCATCAATCGGTTTTTAAGATTTAATAACTTATTAAAATTTTTGAAATTATTAAATTTAAAGTTATTAAGACCATTAATTACAATCGATTTATTATTACCTCTCAAAGGCATTTGATCACAAATTGTAGCAATAGCTGAAAAAAACAAATATTTGTTCAAATCTATATTATGTTTTTTTTTTAAGGTTGTTATTAAATATTTAATAAAAAAGTAAACTAATGATGTGGCACAAAAAGAGAAAAATTGTTTATCTTTTACATTTTTAAGTGGGTTTATAAGGATAGTTTTTTTAAATGTTTTTTGTTCATGTATTTGATGGTGATCAATAATAATTGTCTTTAAACCATTAATTTCTAAATATTTGATTTCTTCTACTGAATTAGAGCCACAATCTACAAATATAATTAAATCATAATTATTATTATTAATTAATTTTTCTAATAATATTTTATTTGGTCCATAACCATCTAATAATCGATTTGGTATAAAATAATTACAATTTATATCTAGATTAGTTAAAAAATCATAAAGTAAGTATACTGAGGAATATCCATCAACATCATAATCGCCAAAAATTAATATTTTTTTTTTATTTTTGTAACAATCAAATATAAATTCAGCAGCATCTGCAAAATCTGGATTTTTATAAATTATTTCTTTTTGTTGTATTTTATAAATTGAATTATGGATTTCTTCTTCTGAATATTTCTTGTCTATGAAGATTTTAGACAATAGATATGAAATATTGTACTTTTGTTTATTTTTTAAAATTAAGCGCTCTGGAATATTATTTTCTTTCCAATTAATTCCATTAACAGATTTCATTTAGATAGATATTTTTTATGAATTATACTAACTAAATTTTCGCTTTTATGGGTTATAAGTGTTTCTGTATGAAAGTTACTACCATCTTTCTTTAAACCGTTAATTAAATCTCCCGATGTTATACCTGTTGCACAAAATATAGAATCTCCTTTAACAATTTCATTTATTTCATATTTTTTATTTAAATCTTTGATTCCCATTTGTTTTGCTCTTGCTTTGTCTTTGTCTGTCTCAAATATAAATCTACCTTGAAAATTGCAATTCATTGCATCTAAAGCAGATGCAACTATAACGCCCTCAGGACCTCCACCGATTCCTGCAAAAATATCTACATTATATTTTTTATCAGAAACCAATAAGGCACCTGCAACATCACCATCTGTAATTAATTTAACTTTTGCTCCAATTTTTTTTATAGAATTTATTAATTCAAAATGTCTATCTCTATCAAGTAAGCAAACAGTAATATCCTTTATTTTTTTATTTTTATAATCAGAAAGATTTTTTATATTTTTTTCAATTGTATTATCTAGGTCGATTACATTTTTTGGAACATTTTGTCCAAATGCGATTTTATTCATATATGTTTCAGGAGCTTTAAATAAATTTCCTTTTTCTGAAATGGCTAAAACTGAAATTGCTCCTGGTAAATTTTTAGCTACAAAATTTGTACCTTCTACTGGATCTACAGCTATATCAATTTTTTGACCTTTAGTGTTTCCTAATTTTTCACCAATATATAACATCGGAGCTTCATCTAACTCACCTTCTCCAATCACTACCTCACCATCTATATTTAATTTATTTAGATTATATCTCATTACATCTGTTGCCGCTTTATCAGCAACAATTTTATTCCCTTTTCCTAAATGAGGATAGCAAGAGATCGCTGCTTGTGAAGTAATATCAATTAATTTTTCAATAAGATTTTTATTTAGTGACATCCATCAATCTATAGCATGTTCTTTATCATCTACAAATTTAAGTTTATTTTCAAATTCTCTTAATCTTTTATAAACGCTAGCTAATTCAATTATTGTAGGCCATGCCTTTAATAAATATTGCATTGACCCCTCTACCCTTCCAAAGGCTCTGATTATTTGTTGCATTACACCAAGTGTAACGGCTCCAGCAACAATTGCTGGTGCTAAAAAAACATATGCAGATAATACATTTGCCTGTAAATATGCAATTCTTCCAATATTAAAATATAAATATCTAATATAACTCAAAAAATGAATACTTCTTACTCCATCAAATAATTCTTCGAGAGTTTTAGGTCTAACGGTTTGATCATCTTCAGCAATTACTAATATTTTTCGATATGCAGCCTCTTTTTTTTGAAGATCATACTCCACACCAACTAATCTTAAAATTAATCCAAGAATAATTAAAAAAATTGTACCTCCAACTGACCATATTAAAGCTCCTACGATTAACCCATAATCCCAATCACCAAAAAAAAATATTGGTATAGAAACACTTAATCCGAAAAGAATTGGCATAAATTCAATCAAAATCATTAAGGCCTCAATAAAACTAGTTCCTAAAGACTCCATTATTCTCGAAAATTTTATTGTATCTTCTTGAACACGTTGTGATGCACCTTCAATTTTTCGTGCTTTGTCATAAACACTATGATACCATTCTACCATTGCTGTACGCCATCTGAATAAATAGTGAGATGTAAAAAAACTAATGAGCACAGCTACACTCACATACAATGCTGCTAAAGTAATAAAAGAAAGCAAGCTAGCCCAATATTCCTCTATGGTAATAGCATTAGGTGCTGTAAGAGCTTTTTGTATCATATCGTAAAACTCACCAAACCACTCATTTATTTTGACATCAATTTTAACCTGTATCCAAAGAGAGGAAAGAATAATGAATGATCCTATCCATGACCATAGAAACCAGTGTTTTAATGTGAAAAATCTGAACATTTACTTTATAAAATTATCAGAATATGATTTTTTAACAATTTTCCTTTTTTGTGGCTCAATTAATTCATATTCAATCTTATTTTTTTTTGCATATTCAATTGCTAATTCTTTACTAGAAAATTCCATTTTTAATTCAGAAAATGTATCATTTGAACTTTCCCAACCCATTAGTGGATTGATAGTTGGATCGTTAGTAATATATTCAATAATCCATTTATCAAATTTTTTTAATCCGGACTGCGTTGCAGTTTTAGATGGTTTGTAAATTTTTGCTTTTTTCATATAATGGTCGGGGCGGCAGGATTTGAACCTGCGACCCTCTGGTCCCAAACCAGATGCGCTACCAGGCTGCGCTACGCCCCGAATGGGATACTAATACAGTACATAATGTTATTTTCAAAGTATAATTAGTGCAAAAATGAAAGGATTTTAACAAGAATCTGGTATAAAAGATCACATGATAATTACATGTCCCTGTGGTGATAAAAAATTTAATGTAAACGCATCGTTAATTCCCAAAGAAGGAAGAGAATTACAATGTGGTTTTTGTGAACGTAAATGGTTTTTCAAAAAAAATGAAGGCTCAATTAAACTCGAAAATGAATTATCAAAAAATATATCTACCGACAATGATATTAATGAAGATTATAGCAATATTGAAAAAACAGATACTATAATAGAAAAAAAGATTGAAGATCGAAAAGATGAAGTTCAAGATTTTAAGAAAAATAAAAAAAATCCTAAAATAATAAAAAATAGTCTAGTTCTTATTATATCAATAGTGGCCTTAATAGTTTTACTAGATACTTTTAAATTTCAACTAAATAGTTATATCCCAAAATTAGATTTAATATTGAATAATTTATATGAATCATTAAAAGACATTTCATTATTTTTTAAAGATCTTGTTAATTAAATGATTAAAAATATAACTAATTCTTTTAAATGGTTTTTCAAACTTGAGGCTGCTAGCGGACTTGTTTTATTATTTTCTGCGATAATAGCTTTAATAATAAGCAACTCTAATTATGCAAATCTATATTTTGATACTCTAAATCAATACCTTTTTATAGGCTTTAATACAGTGGGTTTAAAGCTAAGTGTTTTACATTGGATAAATGATGCTTTAATGGCAATTTTTTTCTTTTTTGTAACACTAGAAATTAAAAGAGAATTTATACAAGGAGAGCTCTCAAATATTAAACAAGCAATGTTACCCATAATCGGCGCTGTTGGTGGAATGTTAGTGCCAGCTTTAGTATATGTTTCAATAAATTTTAACGATCCTAATACATTAAATGGATGGGCAATTCCATCTGCGACGGATATAGCTTTTTCTTTAGGTGTATTATCCCTTTTAGGATCTAGAGTACCAATATCTCTTAAAGTTTTTTTAACTGCTTTAGCAATTATTGATGATCTTGGAGCAATTTTAATTATTGCTTTGTTTTATTCTGGAGATTTGAACATAAAATATTTATCACTTATGTTGGTAACTTTTTTACTTTTACTTCTTTTAAACAAATTTAATATAAAAAAATTCCTTCCGTATTTAGTTGTTGGAATTTTCCTTTGGGATTTTACTCATAATTCTGGAATTCACGCAACAATAGCTGGAGTTCTTTTGGCAATTACAATACCACATAGAAATAAAGAAAAAGATTTTTCACTACTTATTAAGATTGAGCATTCAATAAGTCCCTATGTAGCATATGGTATTATGCCATTATTTGCCTTTGCTAATGCAGGTGTTTCCCTAGAGGGCTTATCATTTTCATCGTTGCTCGATAAAGTACCCCTTGGCATAGTTCTTGGATTATTTTTAGGTAAGCAACTTGGTGTGTTTTTATTTTCTTACATATCTATTAAATTAAAACTTGCACAAATGCCCTCAAACTCTAACTGGTACAATTTTTATGGAGTTGGTGTATTAACAGGTATTGGTTTTACCATGAGTTTATTTGTTGGAAATTTAGCTTTTGTAGAAAATATTGAGTATATGGATGGTGTTAAAATTGGAGTATTAACTGGGTCATTATTATCCACTTTATTTGGCTACTTCTTGATACTACTTACTCCTAATAAATAAAATAATGAGAGTAAAAACATTTCTTTTAATTATATTAACAATGATTTTTTTTAATGACAAAGCATTGGCTAAGTATGAAAAATTGTTTTATGATTTTAAAATAAATGATGTATCAGGAAATGAATTAGATTTTAATAGTTTTAAAAATAAAATTATATTGTTAGTTAACACCGCAAGTTACTGCGGTTTTACAAAGCAGTATGATGATTTGCAAAATATTTGGGATAAATATAAAGATAATAACTTTGTGGTTATAGCAGTGCCATCTAATTCATTTAATCAGGAAAAAAACTCAAATAAAGAGGTAAAAAAATTTTGTGAGTATAATTTTAATATAACGTTTCCTATAACCGAAATAACAGAAGTAAAAGGCGAAAATGCTCATCCAGTTTATAAATGGGCTGTTAAAAATTTTGGTAAAACAGCAAAACCAAAATGGAATTTTCACAAAATATTGATTAATAAGCATGGTAGAATTGAAGATGCCTTTTCATCATTGACAAAACCAACATCAAGTAAAATTGTATCTAAAATAGAGAAATTAATTAATAGTTAATTTCATTCCATCATAAGCAGGAAAAACAAATTTAGGTAATTTTTTTTTTAGTTTATAATAATCTAATGAACTATTTAAGTTAGTTAAAATTGTGTATTTAGGTCTAATTTGTTCTACAAGATTTAATATTTTTTCCAAGTTGTAATGTGAGGGATGTGGTTCCTCTCTTAAACAATCAATTACAAGATATTTTAAATTATCGATATTTGAATAATTCTTTTTATCAATAAAACTTACATCACTAGCGTAAGCTAGTTTATTATTAATTGTATAGCATAGACTGTTAATTGACCCATGGGCCACTTCAAACGATCTTATAATAATTCTATTATTTAAAAAAATATGTTTTTTTTTGAGATTTTTCAATTTCATTATTGGTGGATAAAATTTATTTTTGCTTTTAAAACAATACTTGAAAGTATTTAGAAGATATTTTGATGTACTTTTATTAGCAAAAACTGGTATTTGATTTCTTTTTTTTAAGTAGAAAAGTCTTAAATCATTTATACCGTGAGTTTGATCTGCATGTTGATGTGTATAAAAAATACAATCTAAATCTTTTATTTTGTTTTGTAAAAATTGTTGACGCACATCTGGGGAAGTATCTATCAATAATTTAAAATTTTTTGCACTTAACACAGCTGAGCATCTAGTTCTATAATTTTTTTTATTCTTTGGGTTGCAGTTTCCAAAATTGCCGTCTATTCTTGGTACACCTAAAGAACTTCCACTTCCGAGTATTATAAAAGTAAGCTTCATTTTGAAAAAAAAAGTTTATCAAAATTATCAGTTGTGATTTTATCCATATTTTCTAGGGTACTTTTTTTAATTTTTGCTAATTGATCTAAAGTGTATTTGATAAAACTTGGTTCATTCTTTTTCCCACGCATAGGTACAGGTGCTAAAAATGGGCTGTCGGTTTCAATTATAATTTTATCATTAGGTATAAATTCAAAAGTATCTCTTAAATTTGATGAATTTTTGAATGTTATAATTCCACTAGCGGAAAAAAAACAATTAAAATCCATTAACTTTTTAGCAAATTCAAGAGTTCCTGTAAAACAATGCATTAAAATTTTAATTTCTGAATTTTTGTAATTATTTAATACATTAAAAGTTTCATTCTCAGCACTTCGAGAATGAACAATCAATGGAAGATTCAACTCTAAGCAAGCATTTATATGGTTTTCAAAACTTTCAATTTGATTTTTTTTAATGCTATTATTATAAAAAAAATCTAACCCAGTTTCCCCTATTCCAATTATTTTATCTGAAAATTTTGAATTTTCTATAATTTCAGATTTTGATATTAGATTTTTATCAGCTTCATGTGGATGTATACCAAAAGTACCATAAATGATCGGATCTATATTAATGATTTTTTTTATATTTTGAAAACTATCAATGTTTGTACAAATAGTAAGTAATTTAGTTATACCAACATTTTTAGATCTTTGAATAATTTCATTAATATTTTCGTACAAAGGTTCATGGTCTAAATGACAATGTGAGTCAATCATATTATCCTATCTTATCAAATAATATATTTATTTTATTTAATTTCATTCCTGTATTTAAAAATTCGTTATTTTTTATACTTTCTATATTGATTTCTGTTTCTTTAATATGAAATATATTAAGAGCTTTCAATGCGCTATTTGGAATTACTGGGTATAACAAAATTGAAATTTTTCTTATGAGTTCTAAAGATGT
>CACDOD010000005.1 GCA_902554335.1 uncultured Pelagibacteraceae bacterium | reverse complement strand
TATATTTATCTTATTCTTCACCTAAAACTCCAGGCAAAACGTATTTATATAATTTAAAAACAAAAGATAAAAAACTAGTTAAAGAACAAGAAATTCCATCAGGTCATAATCCAGATGATTACATTGTTGAAAGATTAGAATGTCAATCCCATGATGGAAGATTAGTTCCTATAACTATTACAAGACACAAAAAAACAAAAATTGATGGAAGTGCAAACATACTTTTATATGGTTATGGGTCTTATGGAAGTTCAATGTCGCCTGGGTTTTCGTCAACAAGATTAAGTTTAATTGATAGAGATATAATTTGGGTAACAGCTCATATTAGAGGCGGAATGGAAAGAGGAATGAAATGGTGGAAAGAAGGCAAGTTATTAAATAAAAAGAATACCTTTAAAGACTACATAGCAGCCGCAAAATTTTTAATTGATAAAAATTATACTTCAAAAGGAAAGATTATTGGAATGGGTGGATCTGCTGGTGGATTGTTAATGGGGGCTGTTGTAAATGAGGCTCCAGAATTATTTTTAGGAGTTATAATGGCAGTTCCTTTTGTAGATTCTTTAACTACAAACCTTGATCATTCTTTACCATTAACAGTCGGTGAATTTGATGAATTTGGAAATGCAAAAGAGAACAAAGAACACTTTGATTATATTTACTCTTATGCGCCATATCACAATATTAAGAAAATGGATTATCCACATATTTTTATTACGACTAGTTTAAGCGATAATAGGGTATTGTTTGATGAACCTACAAAATTTACAGCAAAATTAAGAGATTATAAAACTGATAATAATTTACTGTTGTTAAAAACAGAAATGAATGCTGGTCACGGTGGTAAAACTGGAAGAGATAGTGCTATAGAGGAAGTTGCATTAGACTACGCATTTGCACTAAAAGTTTCTGACAAAATCTAACTTGATCTGGTTGAAAATATAAAATTCATTACTATATAATCATTGTAAGTCGCCTAATGGGACTTGCAAAAATAAACTTGCTTAAATAAAGGAGGATAAATATGACAAGTAAGGATCTATCTATATTCAACTCACTTAGACCATTTTCAATTGGTTTCGACGATATGTTTGACCAATTTGAAAGCATGTTGGGCAACGGCGGTTTGACTATGCAGTCAAATTACCCACCATACAACATAAGAAAAACAAGTAAGGACAACTACGCAATTGAAGTTGCTCTTGCTGGTTTTAATAAAGATGATGTTGAAGTTGAGTTTGAGGACAATTTGTTAACTGTAAGAACTAAACAAGTAAATAAGTCCGAAAACAAAAATGATGATGGTGAAGTAATTCACAGAGGTATTTCACAAAGACAATTTGCTAGATCATTTTCAATTGCAGACGATATAAAAGTAAATGGTGCTGAGTTAAAAGATGGTCTTTTAACAGTAGCATGTGAAAGGATTTTGCCAGATCACAAGAAAAAAAGACTTATCGAAATTAAATAAGTACAAAACCTTGCTTGTGGGGTGTTTTCCCCACAAGATTAAATACATCCACTAGAAGAAAATTTTACAATTGTTCCATTGGAATTTATTTCAAACTTCCTCTCGCAGGGTATTCCATATTTTTTGGTTTTATAAATTAAGATTTCGTTTCCATTTTCACCAATATAATCTGAAGAAGGTGTCCCTATTTCAATTTTAAGTTCACTAACAGGTTTGCCAACAAACATTCCAAATTTTTCGTTTTCTTTTTCAACTACTTCGTCTGATTTTTTTTTAATTGTTTGGCATCCAGCTATAAAAATAAAAATTAATAATAATGAAATAAATTTAATTCTCATAAAGGTTTAATATCAATAAATTGTGTCATAAATAAAATTAAATTGTTAGTTGTAAATATATCATTATTAACCACATTTTGATCATATATCGCTTATTTTATTGGGATTTTTTAAACCGAATCAATTAGTCTTTCAGCAAATAAGGGAGGTCTAATGTTAGATAACTACTTTAAATATAAACAACATAAGACGGACTTTAAGACAGAGGTTGTTGCTGGCGTGTCAACATTTTTGACAATGGCATACATAATGTTTTTAAATCCGCTTATTTTGTCTGAAGGAGGCTTTGACAGAGGTGGTGTATTCACTGCTACAGCTTGTGCGACGGCACTAGCTTGTTTCATCTGTGCCTTCTACGCAAAAACTTGGCCTGTTGGACTAGCGCCTGGTATGGGAATAAATGCATTTATTGCCTATGGTGTATGTCTTGGAATGCAATACACACCAGAGGAAGCTTTAGGTGCTGTATTAGTTGCTGGTATAGTGTTCTTAATTATTTCACTAACACCAATCAGGGCTTGGTTAATTAACTCAATTCCAAAAAGTTTAAAACTTGGTATTGGAGCTGGAATTGGATTATTCTTGGCTATAATAGGATTCCAAATAATGGGATTAACTTCTGATAATCCTGCTACTTTGGTTGGTCTTGGAGATCTATCAAATCCACTTCTATTACTTGGTGCTGGAGCTTTTGTATCTATGATTGTGATGGAACAAAAAGGCATCAAAGGGAATATAATTATTGGAATTGTAGGATTTAGTGCAATTGCTTGGATAACAGGTTTAGGAGATTTTTATGGTGTTGTATCACCACCACCATCAATGACTTATCTTTTTAAATTTGATTTAGGTGCCGCACTATCAGCTTCAATGGTTACGGTAATATTTACTTTGTTCTTTATCGACTTCTTTGACACAGCTGGGACACTTACAAGTGTTGCAAATGTTTCTGGAAAAATAGGTAAAGATGGTAAAATTCAAGACATTGATAAAGCAATGCTATCAGACAGTGTGTCTACAGTTGCTGGTGCCATGATGGGTACTTCTACTGTAACTACTTATGTTGAGTCAGCTGCAGGAGTTAAGGCAGGTGGTAGAACAGGAATGACATCATTAGTAATTGGTGTTTTATTTCTTTTATGTCTATTCTTCAGTCCACTAGCTACTAGCTTACCTAAAGAAATAGATGGAGCTGCACTTATATATATTGCAACACTTTTCGTTAGAAATATAACTGACATAGAGTGGGATGATATATCTGAATCAGGTCCTGCTGTTCTTGCTATGATAGCAATGCCATTTACATATTCTATATCGCATGGAATTGCATTGGCATTTATTTCGTATGCTGCAGTAAAACTTGTTACGGGTAAATTTGATACAAGCCCTGCAATATGGGTTATAGCTATAGCAAGCGTTGTTAGTTTCGCTATATAAATTGCAGAGATAATTTAAATTTTTTAAAAGGCGGTCTTTTTAGATCGCCTTTTTTATTTGTGATGCTTTTTTTTAATATCTTCTATCCTAATTTCTTCATAAATCTCAAAAGGTTGTACGATCCATGGATTTTCATCTAATTTAACAGCACAAAAATCAGGCTCAAAAGTCGATTTTTGTTTTTTCCATAATGTTGCAGTTTTAATATCATCAATTTTTCCTTTGATTGGACCATATTGCTTTAACCAATCGATACTTTTGTTGAATGTAATTCCTGTATCAGATAAATCATCACATAATAAAATTCTTCCACCCATATTAGGAGCTATTGAACTCATTTCTCTTGAGAAAACAATATCGCCTTGTTCATCTTCAATTCCTTTTCCGCTGTAAGACTCCACTGCGAGATATGCGCACTTCAATTTAAATATTCTACTTAAAACATCTATCATAGGAGCTGCGCCCCGCATTATACCTATTAATATAGTAGGCTTATATCCACTCTCATCAATTTGAACCGCTAGTTTCTCAACAGTTCTGTTGTATTCCTCCCAGCTTACAATTAATTTTTCCGACATTTAAAAAAGACTAATTTTTGAAAATAAAAATTATAGCCGCTAGAATAATCAAAGCAACTATTGATGCTACTAAATAATGCAACCTGTGAATGTTTCTGCCTCTAAGGTTAAAATAATGTCTTGCTAAAACTGAAATTATTCCAATTAATACAACTATTGCCCAATTATATTTATGATAAACTAAAAAACTAGAGTGGCCTGACAACATTATAAATAATACTAAAAAAGTAGAATAATTGTTATGTATTGATCTTTGTTTTGCTGCCAGAGAGAGATTCATATCAAATTTTTTGGATCTTTTGCTACTGTTTATAATATTCATTTGGTTAGGAATTATAACTGTAAAAACGTTTGCAAACATATTTGAGCCAATTATTAATCCTACACTTAAGATTGCAAACTTTGGACCAAATATTTTTGTTAAGCCAAAAGTTAAAACTGTTAACAATATTAATATTGTAGCAAGAAATAAGAACTCATTTTTAACTAAATCGGATTTACATAAAAAATCATAAACGAACCACGAAATTACCAAGGAAAGAACTGAATATAAAATTGCTGAGGTTGGTGAAATAATTAATACCCTTTTATCAACCATCAAAACACCTGCGTTGTAGTAATAAATTACAAAAAGGAGTAAAATTCCGGTTACAAATGTTAGGTAACTTTGCCACTTAAATATTACTAGTTGTTTAAGATAAATACTATCGGGAGATGTTTTAAGTCTTGAGAGCTTATAAAAAAAACCTGAATGCATCAAATAACCTTCACCATCAATGTCTTTACTAGTGATTTTTTTATTTAATTTGTTGTCTAAATAATTAAATAAAAAACTATTTCCCACCCAAAAAATAGCAAAAAGTACGTGCGCCCATCTTAAAATAACCTCAGACCACTTTATTGTATAAGTTAAAATATCCATTTAATATTTAATTTTGTCTTTTTTCTTATCCCAGATTTTAAATGCTTCCAAAGCTTCATCTCGATGCATTTGATACATTTTTATTTTTCTAGAATTTATTTTTTTATTAATTTCTGAGTAAATGAAAGAATCATCAAAATCAATATTCTTCGCATCCAATCTTGTATTTGCGTAATAAATATTTTCAATATGTGCCCAGTAAATTGCAGAAAGACACATTGGACATGGTTCACATGTAGAATAAAGATCACATTCTTTTAGGAAGAAATTATTTTGATTTTGACATGCATTTCTTATAGCTACAATTTCTGCATGAGCAGTTGGATCATTATTAGACGTTACTTGATTAAATCCTTCAGCAATAATTTTATTATTTTTGACAATTACGCAACCAAAAGGTCCTCCGCTTGCTTTTGCACTCTGAATTGATAGCTCTATCGCTCTTAACATAAATTTTGATTTATTTTCCATTAGATTTAATTTTTGTTTTTAATTTGTTAATACTCATTAATATTTTTTCAGGAGTTGCAGGTGCATCAAGTTCAGGTATTTTTTTGTAGTTTGAAATAGATGATATTGCATCTTTAATTGCAAAGAAAACACTCATAGCAAGCATCAATGGAGGTTCTCCTGTAGTTTTTTGTTTATTAACGACATTTTCAACATTGGAACCTCTTTTAAAAATTTCTACATTAAATTCATCTGGAGTATCTGTTACGGCTGGAATTTTATAAGTAGATGGTGAATAAGTTCTTAATTTTCCGTATTTATCCCAAACCACTTCTTCCATAGTAAGCCATCCTTGTCCTTGAACAAATCCACCCTCTATCTGTCCAAGTTCAAGGGCTGGATTAATGGTATTGCCTGCATCATGAATTATATCAACTCTGTCTACTTTATTTTCTCCAGTAAGTGTATCTATTGTTACTTCGGTTACAGCTGCACCATAACAAAAGTAATAAAATGGCCTCCCGTTAAATTTCTGCTTATCAAAGTTTATTTTTGGGGTTGAGTAAAAACCAGATGAGGATAGTGAAATTCTATTTAAATAGGCCTCTTGAATAATTTTTTTAAAACTGAAAGTTCTATTACCGATATAAATATTTTCATTTCTATATACAGGTTCAATTTTAGATAAAATATTATATTTTTTTTTTATAAAATTATTTAGATTAGTTTTAATTTTGTCTGTAGCATTTAATGTTGCTGCTCCATTTAAATCTGTTGTTGATGACGCTGCGCTAGCTGATGTGTTAGGAACTTTGGAGGTATTTGTTGAGGATATTTGTACTTTTTCAAATGGCAGTCCAAATGTATTTGCAACAAGTTGGGCTATTTTTGTGTGTGTACCCTGCCCCATTTCGATACCTCCATGATTGAGGTGTATACTTCCATCAGTATATATGTGCACTAATGCGCCAGCTTGATTCAAGTGAATTGTTGTAAAAGAAATTCCAAATTTGACTGGAGTTAAAGCTATACCCTTTTTTTTAAATTTATTTTTAATATTAAAATTTTTAATTTGATTGTATCTTTTTTTATAATTGGATTTATCTAACAGACTTTTAAAAATATCATGAATTACGTTATCATTAATTTTCATTCCATAGTGAGTAACATTATTTTCGTTTTGACCGTAAAAATTTTCTTTTCTAACATCACTTGGGTCTTTTTTTAAAAATCGTGAAATATTATCTATAATATTTTCTATTGCCATCATGCCTTGATTGCCCCCAAACCCCCTAAATGCTGTTGAGGATGATGTGTTGGTTTTACATAAATAATTTTTAACTTCTAAATCCGATAAATAGTATGCATTATCTATATGTAATAATGCTCGTTCATTAATCGCATATGAGAGATCAGGAGACATTCCACACCTAGATGCAAGTTTTAATTTTAATCCTTCAATTTTCCCGTTATCATTAAATCCTACTTCATACTCAGAATAAAAATCGTGCCGTTTACCTGTTAATATAATATCATCATCTCTATCTAGTCTAAGTTTAATTGGTTTTTTAGTTTTGTGAGACAACAATGCACAAATAGCTGCTGTCATAAAATTTGTTTCTTTACCACCAAATCCACCACCTATTCTTCTGACTGTAACAGTTATTGAATTGCTTTTTTGTTTTAGCATCTTTGCAATAATTTGCTGTGTTTCAGAAGGATGTTGGGTTGAACTATAAACTTGAAAATTACTGTCCTCTTGGGGAATTACTAAACAAACTTGTCCTTCCAAATAAAAATGCTCTTGGCTTCCGGTATTAAATTTACCTTTTAATTTATTTTTAGATTTATTAATTTTATTTTGTGGATTTCCCTTTTTTATTATTCTTGGATTAAAAAGAAGGTTATTTTTTTTTAAAGCCTCTTTAATTGTTATCACAGGTTTTAGCTCTTTATAGGCAACTTTTGCTTTTAATACTGCTTTCCTTGCAAGTTCTGTTGTGGTTGCTGCAACCGCAAACAATGGTTGACCGAAATATTCAACTTTTGATTTTGGAAATATGGGATCCCCATCAAATACTGGGCCTACATCATTACGACCTGGAATATCTCTAAAGGTTGCAACAGATATTACTCCTTCACTTTTTTCTACATTGCTCAAATCAATTTTTTTTATCTTGGCATGAGCTTTCTCACTCCATCCAATTGCACCATGTAAAGTATTAGCAGGTTCGGCAATATCGTCGGTGTATTGGGCAAAGCCAGACACATGCTTTGATGCGCTATCGTGCGGTATACTTTGACCTTTTAATAATTCCTCGTTTCTCATTAATTAATTCTTATTGTTTGTTTGTTCTTTATTTCATAGAAAGCTTTTAATAATAAATTTTTAGCTACAGCCAATCTATACTCGCTGCTTGCCCGCATGTCATTTAATGGTGAAAAATCTTTATTTATTAAATTAATAGCATTACTAAATGAGTTTTCAGTGAACTCTGAATTTATAAGTTTTTTTTCAATTGCTGATGCTCTTTTAGGGATAGCAGACATACCACCATAAGCTATTGCAGCTTTTGCGATTTTATTTTTTTTAATTAAAAAACTAAATGACCCACAAACTGAAGAAATGTCATCATCAAACCTTTTTGAAATTTTATAGGCTTTAAAAATATTATCTTTATTGATCGGTATTTTTATTGAATATATAAATTCACCTTTCTTCAGTTTTGTTTTTCTATAAGAAATAAAGAATTTATTTAAAGAAAAAATTTTTTTTTGATTTTTTCCTTGAACAACTATTTTTGCATCAAGTGTCAGCAATAGAGGTAGTGCGTCTCCAATGGGCGATGCTGTTGCAATATTTCCTGCAACTGTGCCTACATTTCTTATTTGAAGGGACCCATATCTTTTTAAAATATCGTGAAAATCTAAAAAATAATTTTTAATAAGGTTTTGAAATTCAAAAAGTGAAGTTGTGGCACCTATTTCTAATAAATTTCTATTTTTTTTTATAAAATTTAATTTTTCGATAGAATTTAATGAAATTATTGTTTTAATTTCTTTTCTAAATTTTGTTACTTCAAGAGAAAGATCAGTTCCTCCGCTTAGAATTTTCGCATCAGGATATTTATTTAATAATTTTTTTAAATTGCTAATTGTTTTTGGTGCAAAAAATTTTTTACCTTTATTATTAATTTCAATATCAGTACTTTTAATATTTTTTAATAATTTAATAGTTTTGTTTTGTTCCTTTTTAAATTGATCGCGATAATTTTTATTATTCAAGCTTTTAGCAGCATCAATTATTGGTCTATAGCCAGTACATCTACATAAATTTCCTGATAAAGCTTCTTCAACTATCTCATTATTAATCAATCTGTTATTTTTATGCATTGAAAATAAGGACATTGTAAATCCAGGTGTACAAAATCCACATTGGGAACCATGAAATTTAATCATTGCCTCTTGAACAGGATGAAGACTTTTTCCATTACTTAGATCTTCAATTAATATTAATTGTTTTTCATTTAAAATTGGTAAAAAACTAATGCAAGCATTTATAGCTTTATAAACTATTTTATTTTTATTAAGCTCACCTAATACTATAGTGCATGCACCACACCCTCCTTCAGCGCAACCTTCCTTCGTACCAGTCATTTTTAAATCGTTTCTAATATAATTTAAAATTGTTTTATTTGGATCAGGATTTTTTATTTTAAATATTTTATTATTAAATAAAAATTTAATTGTATCGGAAACCATCAGCTTCCTCTATATGTTGAATAACTCCAAGGAGATACTAGCAATGGAACATGATAGTGCTCATTATTTTTTGAAATTCCAAATCTTATAATAACATCATCTAGGAATGGAGTAGTTTCCGATTTAAGAATACTTTTAAAATAATCCCCAATATAAAAAACTAATTCGTATTTTCCATTTTTAAAATTATCTTTTTCAATAAGAGGGCCATCTGATCTTCCATCAGAATTTAAAACTATAGAGTTCAATTTTGTCTTTTCATTCCCACTTATATAAAATAAATCAACTTTTATTCCTTTTCCTGGTTTTCCGGAATATATATCTAAAACATGTGTAGTTAATTTGGTCATATTGATTATTGTATATTACACAAAAACCAATAATTAATATATTAAAACTTATATAAACGTCCACTATGAGCTTAGAAAATGATCTTAATAATTTAAATAGAGATAAATTTATATCTTTGTTTGGAGTTATTTTTGAAAAAACACAATGGATTGCTGAAAAACTTTTGGAACATAAACCATTCAAAGATAAAGAAGATTTAATAAATAAAATGTTTCTCATCTACGAGACAACAGAAAAAAATAAAGTTTTAGATATTTTAAGGTCACATCCAAAATTAGCAGTAGAAAAAAATTTGACTAAATATTCTAGCGAAGAGCAATCTCGTGCAAATCTCAAAAACTGTACAGACGAACAATATGAGGAGTTTAAAATGCTTAACTTTAAATATGAAAAAAAATTTGGTTTTCCATTTATAATAGCTGTTAAGGGAAAAGACAAAATTGAGATATTAAATAATTTTAGACAAAGAATTAATAATGATGTAGAATTAGAATTCAAAGAAGCAAAAAGCCAAGTTAAAAAAATTGCTCTATTCCGATTAAATGAAATATTTACAAAATGAAAAAAACGAAACTTAAAAATACTGTTAATTTAGCAGAAAGAAAATTTGGCTCTAAAATTATTTATAAAACTGATGAGTTTTTTGGAGCTGCAAATAGAATTCTAAGTTCAACAAAACCAGTCTTCAAAGAAGGAGTTTATGATAAACATGGTAAATGGATGGACGGTTGGGAGACAAGAAGAAAGAGAAAAAAGGGTCATGATTTTTTAATTATAAAACTAGGTAGGCCTGGTAAAATATTTAATGTAGATATCGATACATCTTATTTTTCAGGAAACCAACCCTCTCTGGCATCATTGGAGGCATGTTTATCAAAAAAAAATCCAACAAAAAAAACAACTTGGAAAATTATCTTAAATAAAAAAAAACTTGGTCCAGATAGAAATCATAATTTTAAAATAAATAATCACTCAACATTTAATTTTATTAAGTTGAATATTTTTCCTGATGGCGGAGTTGCAAGAATAAGACTTAACGGAATAGTAGATTTAGAAAAAATTAATCTTAGCGGAAAAAATGTAAATTTGAGCTCTATTATAAATGGATCTACAATTGTTGGTTGTAATAATGAGCATTTTGGCAAAGCTGAAAACGTTCTTAGCCCTGGAACAGGAGTTAATATGGGTGATGGTTGGGAGACAAGAAGAAGCAGAGGTAAAAATTTCGACTGGATAATTATTAAATTTGGCAAACCTGGGATTATAGATAGATTAGAAATTGATACTCACCATTTTAAAGGAAATTATCCGGAATCTCTTACAGTTCAATCGGCATTTATTGCAGATAAAACTAATTCAAACAAACTTTTAGCAAATTCAAAGAATTGGAAAACTTTTTTAGAAAAAACAAAATTAAAACCTCATAAAAAACACTTATTTAAAAGTAAAATTAATAAAAAAAATAAAATTAACTGTTTAAAAATAAATATTTTTCCTGATGGTGGTATTTCTAGAATAAGGGCTTTCGGTAAAGTAGTAAAATGAAAATAAAAATAAACCCCAAAAAAGTAAGTAAAAAAAACTTCAAAAAATTCGGACAAATTATTGACACAAGTAAAAAAAAATATTTTAAAATTAATAATGGGTATGCAAAAAGATATGACAATCTTGGAAAAATAGACACAGCATCAAAAAAAGGTAGAACTATTGTAAGTATTTTTTCTGCAAAAAAAAGAAGGTTTCCAATGAAAATTGACATGATGGAAAAGCATCCATTAGGAAGTCAAGCTTTTGTACCTATGAAAGAGACTTCGTTCTTAGTTTTTGTGGCACCAAAGGCCAAGGTGCCAAATTTAAAAAAAATAGAATCCTTTAGAATACCAAAACAAAAAGGAATAAATTTAAATCGAGGAATTTGGCATTTTCCACTTATATCAACAAAAAATATGAATTTTTTAGTGATTGATAGAAAAGGAAAAGGAAATAATTTAGTAATTCATAAATTTAAAAAAGAAAAAATATATCTTTCAAAATGAAAAATAAATATCCAAGAAATATGTTAGGGTATGGTTCAAACTCTCCTAAAGTTAAATGGCCAAATAATGCAAAAATTGCAGTACAATTTGTATTAAATTACGAAGAAGGTGGAGAAAGCTCTGTTTTACATGGAGATAAGGCCTCTGAAATTTTTTTATCAGAAATAATTGGTGCTAAAGCTATTAAGGGAAGACATATAAATATGGAGTCACTTTATGAATATGGTTCAAGGGCTGGTTTTTGGAGAATACATAAATTATTTAAAAAATATAAACTTCCTTTAACAATATTTGGCGTTGGTATGGCTTTAGAAAGAAATCTTGAAATTTGTAAAGAAATGAAAAACTCAAACTATGAAATTGCTTCTCATGGTTGGAGATGGATAGATTATCAAAATATTTCTAAGTCTGTAGAAAAAAAACATATGCAAAAAGCAATTATGAGTATTAAAAAAATTTTTGGAAAAAGACCTGTCGGTTGGTACACTGGTAGATGTAGCCCAAATACTTTAAACCTTGTAATTGAAAATGGTAGTTTTTTATATTGCAGTGATACATATAGTGACGATCTTCCATATTGGGAAATAAAAGGTAAGAAAAAACAACTTATGATACCTTATACACTGGATAATAATGATATGAGATTTTTAACAAATCAAGGATTTAATTCTGGTGATCAATTTTTTAATTATTTAAAGGATAGTTTTGATACATTATACGAGGAAGGAAATAAAAATCCAAAAATGATGTCAATTGGATTGCATTGTAGGATAATTGGAAAACCTGGAAGAATTCAATCTCTTAAAAGATTTTTAGATTATATTACTAGTTTAGATAAAGTTTGGATTTGCAAAAGAGAGGAGATTGCAAAATATTGGATTAAAAATTACAATAATTAAAATTATTTTATTGATACTTCGGAAACATAATAAGCAACCGCTTCAATTTCTTCATCTGAAAGTATACCGATATAAGATGGCATTACCCCAATTCCATTGGTTACTGAGTTTAAAACTCTACCTATATCTGGTTTAATTTCATTTAAATTTGGTCCTACGTTTGCAATACTGCCTGCATCCTTAAGTGAGTGACAAGCTCCACAATTACCAGCATTTAAAAAAATTTCTTTTCCAATATCTAGTTTTTGGTCCGAATGAGAATAATTAAATATAAATAAATTAAAAAATAACAAAAAGATTAGTTTTAGTTTCATAAATTTATATTAAATATTTAATTTATTCTTCGATTTATTACAAAATTTATAATAAAACAATTGTTCATTATGAAAATTTATGACTGCTTCATGTATTTTGATGAGGAAATAGTTTTAGAAACGAGACTTAATTATCTTGCTCCATATGTAGATTTTTTTGTGATAGTGGAATCTTGTTATACACATAAAGGCGATAAAAGAGATTTAAAGTTTAATATTAAAAATTATAAAGAATTTAAAGATAAGATAATTTATAAAATTTACGATGAAATTCCTAATAAAATTGAACAAGTCTTAGTTGATGATAATGAAGACACTAAGTATAGAAAATACACCATGAATGCTCTTTACAGAGAAAATGCTCAAAGAAATTATATCAATAATGGATTAAAAGATGCTAAAGAAAATGATTTAATTTTAATTTCTGATGTGGATGAAATTCCTAATCTTTCAAATGTAAATTTTTCTGAAATAAATGAAAAAATAATATTATTTAAGCAAGATATGTTTTATTATAAATTCAATTTAAAATTACCTGAGACAATTTGGGTTGGAACAAAAGCGTGTAAAAAAAAATATTTTAAAAGTCCTCAGTGGTTGAGGAATATAAAAGATAGAAAATATGCTCCTTATAGGATTGATGCATTTTTTTCTGATTATAAATATATCAATGTTAAATTAATAAATAATGGAGGTTGGCATTTTACAAATATTAAAAGTCCTGAGGAATTAGAATACAAAATGAAATCATATTTACATCATAGAGAATTTGACTTAAATCCATTAAATTTGGATGATATAAAAAAAATTATGGAAAATAAAAAGGCTATTTATGACCTAAGCGCAGATAAGAGGGTGAAAAAAATTGGTTTGGGAAATAAACTTGAGAAATGTAATTTAGAAATATTACCAGAAGTAATTAAGTCGAACTTAGATAAATATCGAAAATGGTTAGATTAATATGAAAAAAGGATATTGGGTTAGTATATATTATAAAATTGAAAATCAAGAAAATTTAAAAAAATATGCAGAAATAGTTACGCCAATTATAAAAAGTTTTGGAGGTATTTCACTAATAAGAGGTGGTGATCACAAAACATTTGAGGGTGAAGATTTTGTTAGAACTGTTGTTTGGGAATTTCCTAGTTATCATAAAGCTTTGGAATGTAAAAATTCGAAAGAATATAACGCTGGGTGGGACATAGCAAAAAAAACTACAAAAAGACATATGCAAGTTATTGAAGGATTCAATACTGAATAGGTTCAGGATCAATACTTCTCCATAGATACCACGTTGCGACAGAACAATAGGGGGTATATCTTTTTTTTAATAAATTAACGAAATTTTCTGGTGGTAAATATTTTTTTTTATAATTTTTTGAAATTGCTCTTAATAGTCCGATATCTTGAACTGGCCAAATGTTAGGTCTATTATAAGTGAAAAGTAGTATCATCTCTGCTGACCATCTCCCAATCTGTTTTAAATTAGATAAATAATTAATAGCTTCTTCATCATTCATTTTTTTTATCAATTTTGGATTAAAAGATTTTTCAAGCGTTTGCTTTGCTAAGCTTTTAATTCCCAAAACTTTTTGACGACTTAGTCCACAACTCTTAAGTTGAATAAAAGTTAATTTTGATACTTTTTTTGCATTTATTTTTTTATTGCATTTTTTTTTAAATTTTAGAAAAACAGAATTTGCAGCGGCTACACTGATTTGCTGTCCAATAATACTTTTGCACAATGAATAAAAGACATCTTTACGTGAAGTTAAATTTGAATCTGAATATTTATTGATTAAATTCTTCATAATTCTATCCTTTTTGGAAAGATGTTTCTTTGCTTTATTCCAATACTCGGGTTGTTTACTCATGTCTTGTAATTGAAACTTGTTTTTTTAAATACATTTCTCTTTTGAAGATTATAAAAGATGAAGCAATAACTAAAAAGGCCCCCATAAGTGTTTTTATTGTTGGAATTTCATCCCATATAAAATAACCAAAGATTATCGCAAATACTAACGCTAAATATTTTAAAGGAGTAACTAGGCTAACCTCGGAATACTTATAAGATTGTGTAAGCCACAAATTTGCTAACCCACCAAGTATTCCAATCATCGATAATAAAGATAGGTCAATTAAACTCGGCAATTTCCAGCCCTGATAAAAAGTTAAAAAACTCAAAATCATTATTGAAAAAGAGAAGAAAAACCCAATTAACCACACAGGTTCAGTTGTAGATAATTTTCTAATTGCGATCGCAACATAGGACAAACCTAAGCAAAAAATTATTGGATATAAGTAATAAATATTTAATGAAGTAAGACCTGGCTCAGAAATAATTATAACTCCTAAAAATCCTACGAGAACAGCTAGCCATCTATATAAACGTACTTTTTCATTTAATAGAAAAATTGAAAAAATTGTTGTAAATATTGGTGCAGCAAAAGTAATACTTACAACTGTCGCTAGTGGAAGGTTTCTTAGAGCTACAAATATAGAAATTAAGGCTATCAATCCTGCTAAACATCTTTTTAAATGTAAAAAAGGTCGATCTGTTTTATAAAAATCCAAAAATCTTTCCTTAGGAATTAGAAACAAAATTGGTATAAGCCCACAAAATCCTCTAAAAAATAAAACTTGCCCAACTGGATATTCATCAGACCATTTTACAATAACATCCATTAATGAGAATGCGCATATTGAAATGAACATGTAGAAAAAACCTAATTGATTTTTGGAAAGCATGAGTTTATCTTTAATTTAAAATAAGGAATAATCAATGGAAATAGCAGTTCTTGCATTAGGATGTTTTTGGGGTCCAGAAAAAAAATTTAGCAAAATAGAAGGTATAGTTGAAACAGAAGTTGGATATTGTGGAGGCAAGGTATCAGGTGTAACTTATAGGGAGGTATGCTCAGGTAAGAGTGAGCATGCAGAGGTAGTTAAATTAAAATTTGATGCTAAAAAAATTTCATATGAGAAAATAATTGAGTATTTTTTTGAATTTCACGATCCAACAACTTTTAATAGACAAGGTCCAGATATAGGAACTCAATACAGAAGCGAAATATTTTATAATACCGAGGAACAAAAAAAAATTTCTATTTCGATGATAGATAAATATAATAAAAAATTTAGCTCTAAGATTGTAACACAGGTATCAGAGATAAAAAATTATACTAAAGCTGAAGAATACCATCAAAAATATTTAGAAAAAAATTAATTTAATGTCATTGATTTCTACCGATTGGCTATTAGAAAATCTTAATTCGGTTAAAATAATTGATAGCTCATGGCATTTGCCAAATCAAAATAGAAATGCAATTAAAGAATATTCTAACGAACATATAGTAAATTCTATATTTTTTGATATTGACAAATATTCAGATCAAGAATCAGATTTACCTCATATGCTTCCTAAGATAGAACAATGGGAAAATATTGTCTCAAATTTAGGAATATCTAATAAAGACAAAATTGTTATTTATGATAATTCAGATTTGATAAGTTCTTGTAGATGCTGGTATACATTTAATTATTTTGGTCATAACCAATCCTTAATATTTATTCTAGATGGTGGTTTAAAAAAATGGAAACTAGAGGGAAAACCTCTAGTTAAATCTGAAACCATAATTAAAAAATCCAATTATAAAGCAGTAGAAAACAAAAAAATGGTAAAATCAAAGATGGATATTGATAAAAATATTGCTTTAAAAAAATTTAAAGTTATTGATGCGAGAAGTTTTGAAAGATTTGAAGGAAGAGTTGCTGAACCAAGATCAAATCTTAGAAGTGGGTCAATTCAAGGGTCAAGTTGTTTGCCGTTTAGTCAGTTAATTAATAAAAACAACAATACTTTTAAAAGTTTAGAAGAAATAGATCAAATTTTTAAAAAAATAATTGATACTAAAGATAATAATATAGTTTTTAGTTGTGGTTCAGGTGTCACTGCCTCTGTTTTAGCCCTTGCATATTCTTTGATTAATAATAAATATACACCTACCATTTACGATGGTTCATGGAGCGAATACGGATTAATTAAATGAAAAGATCAACAAAAATTTTATCAATAGTAATTATTTTCTTTCTAATAATTGCATCAGTTATAATTGCAAGAACTATGATTGGAAATCATTTCAAGAAAAAATTTAGTAAGCGTCCACCTCCAGGAATAATAATAACTGAGGTAATGGAAACCAGATTTTATGAAAAAATAGAAACTTTTGGTACAGCAGTATCAAATAGAAACGACTCATTCAGAGTAAAAAAAGATGAGCTTTTAGATGAACTTAAATTTAATAAATATGTAAACAAAGGTGAGGTTATAGTTAAATTAAAAAGTGGAAATATAATTGCGCCTTTTAGTGGAGTTGTAGGTTACACTGGATTAACTGAGGATATATTTGTTTCTGATAAAACTATAATTATTACACTTGATGACACTAAAGTAATTTACTCCGATATTAAAATTCCTGAAAATTATTCCTCTGTAGTTAAAAAAGGATTACCAATAGAAGCGAAAGTATCAAGCTTTAAAAATAAAATATTTGATGGCGAAATTGATTTTATTTCAAGCAGAATTAACGCCGATACTAGAAGTTTACTAACAAGAATAAAAATTGATAATTCAGAACTAGAACTAATCTCAGGTTCTCTTTTAGAAGTAAGTATCATGTTTAATATGAGAAATTCTTTAGGCGTACCAGATACAAGTGTAATTATGGAAGGAGAAAAAGCATTTGTATATAAAGTAACGACTGAGAATATAGCTAATAAAATAGAAGTGCAAATTGGTAATCGTAGTAATGGCAAAGTCGAAATATTATCAGGTCTCAACGAAGGTGATATAATTGTGGCTGAAGGATTAAAAAAAGTTTATCCACGAGCAAAAATAAATCCAATTAAAGAAGGTGAGGAAAAACAAGAATCTAATTGGAAAAAAAAAGTAGATAAAAATTAATTAAATGTTCATAACTGACATTAGTATAAGAAGACCAGTTGTTTCGTGGGTAATGTCTTTAATACTTATAACTTTTGGTATTTTTGTTTTTTGGAAATTGCCTGTTAGAGAATTGCCGGCTGGGATACAGCCTCCTGTGGTACAAGTACAGGTAGATTACTCATCTGCGGCTGCACCAATAATCGATCAAGAAGTCACACAGGTAATTGAGGATGTTATTGGTGGCGCCGAAGGAATAAAAAATATTGACTCAAAATCCGAAAATGGAAGAAGTACTATTAATATTGAATTTGATACAAGTATCGATTTGGATAATGCAGCAAATGATATAAGGGAGAGAGTAGCAAGAGTAGTAGATAATTTACCAAGTGAATCAGATCCGCCTCAAATACTAAAAAGAGCAGCAGGATTTACGACAACGATGTGGCTTGCACTTTCATCACCCACTTGGAGTGATTTAGAACTTGGGGATTATGCAGATAGATATTTGGTTGATACTTTTTCAAGTGTAAAAAATGTAGGAAGAATTTTAGTTGGAGGCTTAAGAGAATTAAGTATAAGAGTTTGGATAGATCCAGTTAAATTAGCTGCAAATGATTTAACTGTTCAAGAAATAGAACAAGCTTTGAGGGGAGAAAATATCAGACTTCCAGCAGGAACTTTGGAGGCTGACAACATCGATCTAACTCTGAATTTAGACAAATCATATAATAGTATTGAGACGATTAAGCAATTACCTATAAAGAAAACTGGCAAACGTACTATTTTGCTTTCAGATGTTGCAAACATCGAATTTGGACCGGTTTCTGAAAAAACTTTATTTAAAGCACAAAGGAAAGATCAGTTAAACTTAAAAACAGTAGGAATAGGAATTTACGCTAAAAGTGGTGCTTCTACTGTTGAGCTTTCTAAAGAAATTAAAAAAAAGATTATAGAAGTTAAGAAAACTTTGCCAGATGGATTAGATCTTGAAATAGCATTCAATAGAGCTACTTATGTAGGCGCTGCAATTAATGAAGTATACAAAACACTTATGATTGCTTTCGTTTTAGTTGTATTAATTATTTATTTATTTCTTGGAAATTTAAAAGCAGTGATTGTACCTGCAATTGCTTTACCAGTAAGTTTAATTGCTTCTTTCTTGGGAATCTATATTTTTGGTCTATCTATAAATATTTTTGTACTTTTAAGTTTTATTCTTGCGATAGGTATCATTACTGACGATTCAGTTATAATGACAGATGCGATTTACAGAAGGATAGAAAATGGAGAGACACCTTTAGTTGCAGCCTATAAAGGGTCTAAGCAGATCACTTTTGCTATTATAGCAACAACTTTAATTTTAATTGCAGTATTTTTACCGTTAATTTTTATAGAGGGAATTTCTGGAACCTTGTTTAGAGAAACAGCTATTGCTCTTTCTTTTTCAATAGTAGTATCCTCGTTTGTTGCTTTAACTCTTTCTCCTATGCTGGGAAGCAAATTCTTGACAAAAAAAACTAATAAAAATTTTATAATTAAAAGGTTTGAAAAATGGTTTCTAAACTTTTCAAAATTTTATCAAGAAACATTATCTGTAACTTTAAACAAAACAAAAACTATAACTTTTTTTATTTTATTTGTTGTTGTATCTTCGGTATTGCTTTTTAATTTTTCAAAAAAAGAATTACTTCCAATGGAGGATAGAGGAGCTTATTTAATTATTGGATTTACAGATGAAGGAAGTTCATTTGAGTATACTGAAGAAAAAGCTCAAATAATTGAGCAGAGATTAATTCCACTTTTGCAAGCAGATGATAGCCCCTATCAAAGATTTATAATGCGTGTACCAGGTTTTGGTAGCTCAGCAAATTCTTTTAACAGCTTTATTATTATTGCACTTCTAGACCATTGGAAAAATAGAGATCAAGATTCACAAACCGTAATGAGACAAGCAATTGGAAAAATAGTTACTGTGCCACAAGCAGTAGCTTTCCCAATTTCTCCACAATCTATTAGAGTTTCAAGTTATAATAAACCGGTTCAGATGGTAATTTATGGAACTACTTATGAAGAACTTGAAAAAATTCAAAAAGAAGTAATTGAAAAATTAAGAAGAAATCCAAATCTTTCTCGAATTGAGTCTGATTATTCAAGAAATAAACCAGAGGTTAAACTTGTTATAAATAAATATAAAGCTAAGGATTTAGGTGTCTCTACTCAGTCAATTGGTAAAACACTAGAAACTTTGTATGGTGGTAAAAGAGTTACAACTTTTAATAAACTAGGAAAAGAATATCCTATCATACTTCAGCAATATTTATCAGATAGAAGAAACAAAGAGGGAATATCTAAAATTTTTGTAAGATCTGAGACAAATGGAAAATTGGTTTCGTTAGCAAATTTAGTTGAATTTAAAGAGGAAGGAACAGCAAAGGAGCTTGCTAGATATAACCGTCAAAGAGCAATAACAATTTCAGCAAATATATCCGAAGGTTATTCCCTTACAGAAGCAATTAAATATTTAGAAAATACAATGTCAGAAGTTGCCCCACAAAATCAAATTACATGGAAAGGAAAATCTGAGGAAGTTAAGGAAACAAGCAATGAGCTGTTTATTATTTTTGCTTTAGCACTGTTAACTGCTTATTTGGTAATGGCAGCTACATTTAACTCTTTTATTCATCCATTTATTATTGTTTTAACAGTTCCACTGGCAATATTAGGTGGGTTAATCTTCATCTTATTTTTAAACAGTTCAATAAATATATTTTCACAAATTGCCCTAATCATTTTGATCGGTATATCTACAAAAAATAGTATTTTGATTGTTGATTATGCAAATCAAATACGAACGACTGGTAATAATATTGAAAGTGCAATAAAAGAGGCATGCAATATTAGATTTAGACCAATTATAATGACCTCTTTAAGTACAATGATTGCAATGTTGCCACTTGTAATTGGTAATTTTGGTCCAGGAGCTGGAGAAGGATCAAGGCTTGCTGTTGGATCAACAATTCTTGGAGGTATGATTATTTCAACTTTCTTTACACTTTATGTAACCCCAACTATGTATCTAGCATTAGCCAAAAATACTAAAAGAATAGATGCTGTAGATGTAGAGCTTAAGAAAGAATTGCGTTAAAAAATTATATACTTATTTCTATTAAGTCTTTTCTTGCAATCAATGAGTTGCTTTCTATATTTGTTTGTTTGTTTTTCTACCTTTTTTGCTAAAGAGATAACTTTTGCATTTTTTTTGTAATTTTTATAATTCCCCCAACCTTCATGATAAGCGATATATTGTCTAAAAGAATCTTTCTTAGAAATTTTTAATATTTTTTCAGTTTTGTTAGTATACCAACCAATAAAATCGACACTGTCTTTAAACCTTACTCTGGTTGCTAAATGGTTGTTAGTTTCTCTTTTATATTGTTCCCATGTTCCCTTGATAGCTTGAGAATAACCTAAAGAACTGGACTTTCTTTTATATGGAATAACTTTAAAAAGTTTATGACGGGGTGGTTTTGCTAACCAATCAAAATCGGATTCCATCTTGATTATCGCTAACTGAAGGCTAATTGGTGTACCCCATTTCTTCTGAGTTTTTTTTGCATACTTATACCAAAAATATCTCTCTGAAAATATAGAACAACCATCAGAAGTATTTTTTGGGATAGATGAACAAGCCGAGATAAATACAAAAATTACTAATAATAATTTATTTCGAATCACAAAGTACTTTATAAATTATTTATTTTTTTTTCTCCATTCCCAAGGCATTAAAAATTTTCCTGACCAAATTCCAGCTTTATTTTTTTTCGCAATTTCCTGAAATTTTACATAGTCTTTTGAATATTTGATAAATGCAACGGCATATCCATTTTCCACAAGCCACTGATTTATATTTATACTATTTTTATAACAAACCCCAACATGTCTTCCAAAATAATCTTTTTTATCATTAACCCGACATTCTATAATTAATCCATTCTCTACTAATTCCTTCAATTTGACAGTTGTAAATTCACCACAAAGATAATCTTCATATAAAGAAAAAAATCCCAAACTAAAATATGGTCTTTGGCAAATTTGTTTTTTCTCAGGTGCATCTATACCATGAAGTCTTATTTTATATTTCGAGATTTTTATAGTATCTGCATCTGTTACTTTGGCATATCCTAGAATAAAAATTTCTGCACTTACAGGATTGAATACTAAAAATAAAAAAAATAAAGATTTAAGAAAAATCTTTTTTTGCCAATTCCATTGTTTCATTCATTTTTTTTCTAATTTCTTCTTCTGGTATATTGTGATTTTTTAAATCTTTGTAAATTTTCCTAAAAACATCCTCATCTCCAGCTTCTGTAAAATCAGCTTTTATAACGGCTTGAATATACTCTTTTTCTTTTTCCTCGTTATAACCAAGTAATTTAGAAGCCCATTGGCCTAAATATTTATTTCTTCTTGCGTTTACTTTGAATTGTAGCTCTTCATCATGAGCAAATTTTTTTTCAAAGCTTTTTTGTCTTTCATCAAATGAACTCATTTTTTCTCCAAATAATTATAAACATTAAATATTAAAATTGATATCAATACTCCAATTATATTACCAAATAAGTCGATGAATTGGAATGATCTGTTAGGAATAACTAAGTGAGCTAGCTCTAAAAAAATTGATATAAATACAAAATAAATAATAATATATTTTTTATTAATATGACTGATAAGGCCAAATAATGTTACTGCGACGAAAGCATATACATGGTTAGAAGAAAAATAAAAATCTGAAGTAACTTGTGGTTGTTTATTCAAATTATCGTATAACCAAAGGCCCAGTAGGCTTCCTGGGTATAGATAAAATATTAAAAATACTATGTTTATTAAATGAAAAAAAATTTTTGTTATTTTCATATAAATCTTATAAATAAAAATCATACATGAGTCATTTAATATTAGTTAGACATGGACAAAGTGAGTGGAATTCGCAAAATAGATTTACCGGATGGGTCGATGTTGATCTTACAGCAAATGGAAAATTGGAAGCATGCAAAGCTGGCGAATTAATTAAGGATTTAAATTTTGAAATTACTCATTTTTATTCCTCATATCAAAAAAGAGCTATTAATACTTTGAAGCTAATCTTAAATACTATCAGAGTAAAAAATGAAAAAATATTAAAAGCTTGGGAACTCAATGAGAGACATTATGGTGAACTTACAGGGTTAAATAAGGACGATATGAAAATAAAATATGGTGAAGATAAAATTTTTAAGTTTAGAAGATCTTGGGATACGCCTCCTGGACCTTTAAAAAAGGATAACCCATATCATCCAGCAAATATAGAAATTTATAAAGATATTCCAAGAGAAAAATTACCTGATACCGAGTCATTAAAAGATACCTATGATAGGGTTATCAAATATTATCTGGTTAATATTGAAAAAAATTTGAATAAAAATATTTTAATTGCTGCGCATGGAAATTCAATTCGAGCCTTATGCAAATATCTCTTCGATTTGGATAATGAAATTATTTCAAGATTAGAAATTCCAACTGCAAATCCACTTTTAATTACTTTTACCAACAATAAAGTTAAAGAAGCAAAATATCTCGATGTCTCTAGGGCCAAAGATTTAATTAAATTTTAACAAGTTTCTTGTAAATTTCTATGTCAGTCAAATGAGTAAATTTTACTTCACTTTTGTAACCATGTAGTTGATTTTTTGAAATCATTTCTTCCCATATTTTATTCATAGAGAATGACTCAATTTTATAATTTTCAAAAATACTTTTGTTTAATATCTGGCAGCCTGTAAATATGAAATTTTTATCAAATGATTTATTTAAAATATTATTTTTCATAATAAAATCGCCAATCATTCTTCTGTCAAAACTCTTTGATTTTTCAACTACTAGCAGGATATTTCTAACTTTATTTTTAAAATAAAATTTTTCCATATTTTGAATTTCAGCAAGATAACTTTCATTCCATAAAGTATCGGGATTAAAAACCAAAAAATCATTTTGTTTTGAATTGTAAATTAAATTAAGAATTCCACCACCAGTATCCAAAATTTTATCTCCATCACTTATTACTTTCAAATTAAGATTTAAATTTGCCACATATTCTTCAATTTGCTCACGAAGATAGAAGGAATTGATTAAAATATTTTTTATACCTAGAGAAATAACTAAATTCAAAGTATTTTGTAGAAGTGTAGTGTTGTTAATTTTAATAAGAGGTTTTGGCTTATTTAAAGTAATGGGATTTAGTCTTTTTCCATATCCAGCACATAAAATTAATGCAGTATTTATTTCCATTTTTTTAATCTCAATTTTTTACTAAAGTATTTATTTAACTTTATTTCTAAGTCTTTAAAAATTAAATTTTTTGAAGTTCTATTTTCAATTATTTTCCATGCATAAGGTATCATTCTCATATATCTAGTTTTTTTATCCCGTACTGATAATCTAGTGAATATGCCTATAACTTTAAAATTTCTTAATACTGATAAAATATCAAAATCATTTTTAAGTTTATCTTGATCAATAGAATTATTTAATTTTACAAACATTTTAAATATCTTATTTTTTAGCTCTTCAGATGTTTTGAATCTTACATCATCAATTAATGAGGCTAAATCATAAGCAATATTTCCATATACTGCATCTTGGCTATCAATTAAGTAGATTTTTTTTTTATGATACATCATATTTGAAACATGAAAGTCTCGATGGACAAATACTTTTTTTTTTAATTTTAATTTTTTAAAAAGGTTTACAAAACTATTTTTGATCTCTTTTCTTATTTTATTTATTCTTGCTTTTTTAATAACTTTTGGCAAATACCATTCTAAAAAAAGATTGGCCTCACTTAATATTTTAGTTTCGGTATATTCTGGTATTTTGTATTTAATTTTTTTAAAAGTTACTAAATTTTTTGTTCGAATTTTTTGAATTAATTTCAAAATTTTTATAGCATTAAAATAAATTTTTATTTTATTTTTGTTTTTTTTTAATATCTTAAAAATTGTTTCATTTCCCAAATCCTCTATTTCAATATAATTTTTATTATAAAATTCTTTTTTTAGCTTTGGAGCTTTAACACCATTTTTAATGAGACAACTATTTATAGCCTCATAAATTGCTAAATTTAAATATTTATTTTTTTTTGAAAATACAATTACCGAATTTTGTGGAGATCTATAAAACTTTCTAAATGATGCATCCCCAGATAATTGTTTATAATTATTTAAATTCATTAACAATATTATTGTTATAATTTGATGAGATTATCAAATGTCTTTTTTTATAATCTTTAGAATATGAAAATTCAAATTTTATAAATTTTACACTTGATATTTTGACTGTTTCAGGCCACTCTATTATATTAATAGCATCTTTATCTTCAAATAAGCCAATGTTGTCGAGTTCTTCTGTTTGTTTAATTCTGTAAAGGTCATAATGCTTTATATTAAAATCATTAATCAGATAATCATTTAAAATGTTAAATGTAGGACTTAACACTTCTGTAGTATTAATATTATAAATAGATTGAAGGTGATTTATGAGAAATTTTACAAAAGTTGTTTTGCCAACACCTATTTGACCAAATAAGAAAAAATTATCTCCTCGTTGAATTAAATTTGATATTCTTTTAGCAATTTCCGATAAACTTTTTTGGTTTGAAATATCAATATTATTACTTTTAGTAACGATATGCTTCTGGTTTGTATGGTCCTTGTTCTGATACACCTATATACTCTGCTTGATCTTTTGAAAGTTTTGTAAGTTTTGCTCCAACTTTTTCAAGGTGAAGCATTGCAACTTTTTCATCAAGTTTTTTTGGTAAAACATACACCTTATTTTTATAATTGTCAGAATTATTCCACAACTCAATTTGTGCAATTGTTTGATTTGTAAATGAGGCACTCATAACAAAACTTGGATGACCAGTAGCACATCCTAAATTTACAAGTCTTCCTTCTGCTAATAAAATTATTCTTTTATTGCTAGGTAAAGTTATTTCGTGAACTTGTGGTTTAATTTCATCCCATTTATAATTTCTTAAAGCTTCTACTTGTATTTCATTATCGAAATGTCCAATATTACATAAAATTGCTCTATCTTTCATTTCTCTCATGTGATCTGCTGTTACAATATCTTTATTACCGGTTGCAGTAACAACTATATCAGCATGTCCAATCATATCGTCCATAGTAACTACTTCGTAACCTTCCATTGCTGCCTGTAATGCACATATGGGGTCAGTTTCTGTTATCATCACTCTTGCACCTGATTGTCTTAATGATGCAGCGCTTCCTTTGCCTACATCTCCAAAACCAGCTACTATCGCAACTTTACCTGACATCATAACATCTGTTGCTCTTTTGATTCCATCAACTAAACTCTCTCTACAACCATATAAATTATCAAACTTAGATTTAGTAACTGAATCGTTTACATTTATAGCAGGCACCAATAATTTACCTTCACTTTCCATTTTTTTTAGAGCTAAAACACCTGTCGTAGTTTCCTCCGAAAGACCTTTAACTCCACTTAATAGATCTTGATATTCTTTATGCATTAATGCTGTAAGGTCACCACCATCATCTAGGATCATATTAGGCTTCCAATCTTTTTTTCCTTCGATTGTTTGTCTTACACACCACCAATATTCATACTCTGTTTCCCCTTTCCATGCAAAAACTGGGATTCCTGCTTTTGCAATAGCGGCAGCTGCATGATCTTGTGTTGAAAATATATTACATGATGACCATCTAACTTCTGCACCAAGTTCGACTAGAGTTTCAATTAAAACAGCTGTTTGAATTGTCATATGAAGGCATCCAACAATCTTTGCACCCTTAAGGGGGTATTTTCCTTTGTATTCTTTTCTTAAAGCCATTAATCCTGGCATCTCTGTTTCAGCAATAGATATTTCTTTTCTTCCAAATTCTGCTTGGGTTATATCTTTTACTTTATAATCTTCCATGATGCCGGATTTATCAGCTTTAATTTAAATTATCAACTTTTAGTTATAGTTTTTTGGGAATTTAATCTCGATCATTGCTCCACCTTTAGGACTATTTGAAGCATAGATTTCTCCTTGGTGTATTTGAACAAGATTTTTAACAATATTAAGACCTAGTCCAGAGTGCTCTCCAAAATTATCGGGCCTATTACTGTAAAACCTATCAAAAACTTTTTTTATATCTGACTCTTTAAATCCCTCACCTTGATCAGAAACTTTAAGAATAGTATAATTATCATTCTCATCTAAATCGACTGTAACTATTGAGCCAGTTTTACTAAAAGAAACTGCGTTATCTAATAGATTAGCAATTATTTGCTCAACTCTATTACTAATACCTTTTATTAGATAATTTTTTGAACCTGAGGTAATTAATTTTATGTTAATATTTTTTTTCTCAATGTAAATATTATTAAAATCATCCACTACTGAATCAATGATTGGTTTTAAATCTAAATCTTCCATTTGTTCAGACGAAATAGCTAATTCATCTTTTAAAATTTGAGAATAATCAGTTATCAATCTATCTATTCTAGAAACATCATGGCTCATTATTTTTAAAAGTTTTTCCCTTTTTTCCTTATCGGCAGTATCAGAGATAATTTCAGATGCGCTCTTAAGAGATGCAAGAGGATTCCTAATTTCATGCACCAAATCTGTTGAAAAATTTTCGGTGGCTTTAATTCTATTATTAAGCTCTATAGTCATTTCATCTAATGACTTTGATAAAACACCAAGCTCATCATTTCTATTTTTAATATGATCAATTTTTGTTTCTTTTTTGCTCTTAGATTTTATTATTTTAGTGTAATCAACGAGGTTTTTTATTGGTTTTAAAAAGTATCTATTTAAAACAATTGAGAAAATTAAAATTACAATAGCGACTAATATTGCAGTTCTTAAAATAAAATTTTTTCTTTCTTCAATTGCGTTCTTGATATCTAGTGAATTTTCACTTATTGCAATATATCCTATATTTCCATCATCATTCGAAACATTTTTTAAGGTAGTTAAGATAAATTTATTATAATTTTCCTCAACAAGTGTATAAGGTTTGCCTATTTCATTTGATTTAGAATAATTTTCAATACGCTTATTTAAAGTAAAAGCTTTTTTATCGTTTTGTTCAGTTTCATTTTTTTTTTTTTGAATTGATTCATCATCAATATTATTCATTTGTATTACGTCTGAGGTTTGCCCAAAGGATCTTGGATCTAAGTCTAAAGTATCAGTATCACCTATTAAATTGAAATCATTATCAAAAATTGTGACTCTGTCTAAATTTTGAAATAAAAATCTTGTTGAAAATAAAAAATTTTTTATTTCATCCTGATTAAATTCAATATTTAATCTATTTAAGTGTCCAGTAGTATTATTTAAAATTTCTATATGTTTTGACTGTTTTGCTTTAATTAGATTTGGCTGTACACTATTTAAATATAAAATTGTAATAAGTCCAATAATTATAAATATAAAAAAATTAATAAATAAAAATTTTCTTAAAATAGAAAGATTTTTTAAAAAATTGCTTAACATTAGCTAACATTCCATCTATAGCCACTTCCATATCTGGTTTCTATAGCAGAAAAATTATTATCTACTCTTTTGAATTTTTTTCTTATTCTTTTTATATGACTATCAATAGTCCTATCCTCAATATCTGTATCTTCTCTATAGGCTATATCCATTAACTGCGATCTTTCTTTAATTATGCCAGGTCTTTTTGCTAATTCTTTGACAATTAAAAATTCAGTAGTTGTTAATTTATCTGGTAGTTGTTTACCGTTCCATTCGCATTCTAACTGCGAGGGATCTAATCTTAGTTTTCCATGTGATATTATATTTTTATTTTCATCAATATTTTGATTATCTTTTTTTCTCAGCTGTACTCTAATTCTTTCGATTAAAACTTTAATTGAAAATCCTCCTGATTTTTTTATAAAATCATCAGCTCCTAATTTTAAACCAAGAAGTTCATCAACCTCTTCGTCTTTTGATGTTAATAGAATTACTGGTAGCGAAGTTTTTTTTCTAAGTTTTCGTAAAAGTTCTTCCCCATCCATTTTGGGCATTTTTACATCAATTACTGCTAAGTTTGGTGGAGTTCTAGTCATACCAATGTATGCACTTTCTCCATCTAAATAAGTTTGAACACTAAAACCCTCTTTTTCCAGAGCAATACTTATGCTTGTAAGAATATTCCTATCATCGTCAACGAGTGCAATTGTATGTTTCATATATAACTTATAAAAATACTAAATTGTTCTAATTAGGGCAATATGACTTAATCAATGTAACATTCCCCAATTTTCTCCTGAATTTAAATCTATTACAAGGGGTACGCTAAACTTGTGGTATTCACTCGTTTCAACCCCATTCATTACATCTTTAATCATTTTTGATATTTCTTTAAGCTTAGAAGATTTAATTTCAAAAATTAATTCATCGTGTATCTGTAATAAAATTTTTATATTTTCATTTTTAAATTCAGAAATTTTTGTATTTAGTCTCATCATTGCTAAACGCATTATCTCTGATGCCGAGCCTTGAATTGGTGCATTTATTGCTGCTCGTTCTTGAAAATTCCTTATGTTATAATTTTTATCATTTATACCATTTAGATGTGTTCTTCTCCCAAAAATATTATTCACATAACCACTTTTTCTACAAAATTTAATAGTTTCATTCATATAATCTTTAATTTCTGGAAATTTTAAAAAGTAAGAATTTAAGAAATCCTCAGCCTCTGTATTGGAAACTCCAATTTGCTTTGATAAACCATATTGAGAAATACCGTAAATTATTCCAAAATTAATTGCTTTTGCTTTCCTTCTCATGTCAGGGTTAATTTCGTTTATTTTTTTATTAAAAACTTGGCTTGCTGTAATTGAGTGGATATCTTCATTGTTCACAAATGCACTTTTAAGTTCTTTTACATCAGCAATTTCTGCTAAGATTCTCATTTCAATTTGATTATAGTCTGCTGACACTAAAGAGTATCCATTTTCAGCTACAAAAGATTTTCTTATTTCTTTTCCATCATCAGTTTTTATAGGGATATTTTGTAAATTTGGATCACTTGATGCGAGTCGTCCTGTGGTAGTAGCGGCTAATAGAAAAGATGTATGAATTCTTTTTGTTTTTGGGTTTATATGCTCTGGAAGTGAGTCCGAATAAGTATTTTTTAATTTAGTGATTTGTCTCCAATCTAAAATAAGTTTTGGAAGTATGTGTCCTTTAAAAGCTAAATCTTCTAAAACTGCAGCGCTAGTTGCAAAACTACCTTTTTTCGTTTTTTTTAAAGAAGAAATTTTCAATTGATTATATAATATTTCACCTAATTGTTTAGTAGATCCAATATTAAATTTTGATTTGGTAATATTAAATATGTCTTTTTCAAGTTGTGCAATTTTTTTTTCAAATTTATTTGAAAGTTTTTCTAAAAATTTTTTATCTATTTTAACTCCATAAATTTCCATCTGTGCTAATATCTCTACCATAGGTTTTTCAAAACTTTCATAAATTTTATATAACTTTTCTGATTTTAAATTGTTAAGAAAAAGTTTATATAATCTAAATGTTATATCAGAGTCCTCGGCTGCATAATCTCTTGCTGATAATATATCAACATCTTTAAAGTTTAACTGCTTCTTTCCAGAACCAACAACATCTTTGTAAGAAATGTTTTTATGTTGTAAGTGAATTTCTGCAAGTGTATCTAAGTTATGTCTATTTTTTCCAGCATCTAAAACGTATGACATAAGCATAGTGTCTTCGATAGAATTAATCTTAATACCTCTTTTAAAAAAAACTATATAATCAAATTTTATATTTTGTCCTATTTTTTTTATACTTTTGTCTTCTAGATAAGGTTTTAAGATCTTTAGTACTTTTGAAGTATCTAAATTTTTGCCAGAATTATGCGCTAGAGGAATATATCCAGAATATCCAGGCTTAGAGCATAAAGAGACCCCTACTAATTCTGCTTGGTGTGGATCCAGCGAGCTTGTTTCGGTATCAATTGCAAATTCTCCATTTTCATCTGCTTCTTTAAGCCAACTCAAAATTTCATCTTCATTTTTAAATAGAAAATAGTTTTTTTTTGATATTTTATTGTCTTTATTTTCAGACTTAATTTTGGTCTGAGTAACTTTACTAAATTCAGCTTCACCATAAGTAGAAATAGCTGAGCTTAGAAGTCTATTAAATTCCATTTCTCTAAGGAATGAGTAGAGTTTATCTTTATCAATGTTTTTTAAAGTTAAATCCTCCAGTTTATCATTTACTGGGACATCTTTTTTTAAAGTAACAAGTTCCTTGCTAATTATTGCTTTATCTTTATTTTCTATAAGGGTTTCTCTTCTCTTATTTTGTTTAATTGTATTAGCATTTTTTAATAACTTTTCGAGAGTTCCAAAAGTATTAATTAATTCCGCAGCAGTTTTTATTCCAATTCCAGGAACACCAGGAACATTATCACTTGTATCTCCTGCTAATGCCTGAACATCAATTATTTGTTCGGGTTTTACACCAAACTTTTGTTTTATGTCCTCAATACCAAGAAACTTATTTTTCATTGGATCAAAAATTCTCGTATTTTTTCCGTGTAGTTGCAGTAAATCTTTATCTGAAGATACTATGGTTGCCTTAGCGCCAACTTTATTGATTTGATCTACGTAAGTTGCGATTAAATCATCTGCTTCAAAATTTATTTGTTCAATTGAAGGAAGATTAAAAGCCAAAACTGACTTTCTTATAAATTCAAACTGTGGGATTAGATCATCCGGTGCATCTGATCTATTAGCTTTATATTCACTATAAATTTCATTTCTGAAGTTTTTTCTAGCCGAGTCAAAAATTACTGCAAAATGTGTCGGTCTTTCATTATTATAATTTGATTTTGCATCTTCTAAAAGTTTAAATAACATATTACAAAAGCCACTAACAGCACCGACAGGCAATCCGTCACTTTTTCTTGTAAGTGGAGGAAGTGCATAATACGCTCTGAAAATATATCCTGAACCATCTATTAAATAGAAATGGTCTGTTTTTTTTATTTTTGACATAATTAAAGTATAAATTAATTTATACTAAATATATTATATATCTAGTGATCATAGACTTTAATAAGATCTATTTGTAAGATTATTCAAAAACTTGTAATATGTAACCATGGAATTAACAAAAAAATTAGAATTTGGGAATATTTTAAAGAAAATTACATTAGTCATATTTGGAACTTTGCTTTTAACAGTTTCAGCAAAAATTAAAGTTCCTTTTTATCCAGTACCAATGACTATGCAAACATTTGTTGTTGTTATGATTGGTATAACCTTAGGATGGAAATTAGGAATAGCAACCGTTTTTGCTTATTTACTTGAAGGCTTGATTGGATTGCCTGTTTTTGCTGGTACTCCTGAAAAAGGAATTGGATTAACTTATATGATGGGACCAACTGGAGGATATTTAATTGGTTTTATAACATCTGTTTTTATTGCAGGTTTTGTAAATTTGAATAAAAACTTTTTTATTAAGTTAATGCTAATTACACTATCTATAATTGCAATTTATTTGACTGGTGTTCCATGGTTAGCATATTTAGCTGGATGGGAAGTAGCTTATATTTGGGGAATAAAGAATTTTGTTTTAGCAGAAATATTCAAAATTACCATTCTTGTTCTAACAACGGAAAAATTACTTAAATTTAGAAAGTTTATTTAGGAGATCTTTTAGATAAAATTCTTTGTAAAGTTCTTCTGTGCATTTTTAATCTTCTTGCAGTTTCAGATACATTTCTATTACAAAGCTCGAATACTCTATGTATGTGTTCCCATTTCACTCTATCTGCTGACATTGGATTTTCAGGTGGAGAGGCTTTTTTATTTGGATCTGCTAATAGTGCTTTTTCAACATCATCTGCATCTGCTGGCTTAGCTAAATAGTCAATTGCCCCGTCTTTAACTGCTGCCACAGCTGTAGGAATATTTCCATATCCTGTTAACATGATAATTCTACTATCAGGACCCAACTTTTTAATTTCTTTTACAACCTCTAATCCATTTCCGTCACCCAATCTTAAATCAACAACAGCAAATCCTGGGCATGATTGTTTTACTGATTCTATACCTTTTTTTACACCTTCAGCTTGTGAAACTTGGAAACCTTTTTTTTCCATAGCCCTAGCCAGTCTTTCTCTAAAAGGACTATCATCATCAACCAGAAGCAAGTTTTTATTGCTAAAATCGCTAATTTTTTTCATTTCTGTAACCATATTTAGAGCTTCTATATGGGGTGGATAAAACTAATTTCAAGAGAAGATTTAACTTTACAATGCTCAATATATCTCATAAATGGTCGATTATTGATAATTCGCATAGCAGATATGCGAATTTTTTTTGTTAAATTTTTTTTGGGGAGCAAGATATGAAAAAATTTAAATCAGTTGATGAATTAATTAGTCAACTACAACCCGATAAACCAGTTTATTGTATAAGAAAAAAATCTATACAAATTGCATCAAAATTATTTCAAAACAAATTTCCAGGTAAAATACTATATGCCGTAAAAACAAATCCAAATAAAGAAGTTTTAAAAACTATTATTCAAAGCGGAATAAAACAATTTGATGTTGCTTCAATTGAAGAAATTAAAGCTATTAAACAATTAGACCCAAACCTGCATTGTAGTTATATGCATACGGTTAAAAGTAGAGAAAATATTAAAGAAGCTTATTTTAAATATGGAGTGAAGGATTTTTCATTAGATACAAAAGAAGAATTAATTAAAATATTAGAAAGTACAAATAATGCAAAAGATTTAAATCTGTTTGTTAGAGTAGCTGTTTCAAACGAACATGCAGAAATAGATTTGTCTAAAAAATTTGGAGCCTTAACATCTGAAGCATTGGGACTATTTAGATTAGCTAAAGAAAATTCAAAAAAAGTTGGTTTAAGTTTCCATGTTGGTTCTCAGTGTATGCACCCAATATCATACTCAAAAGGTATATCTGTAATTGTAAGCATAATTAAAAGAACTAAAATTGTTCCAGATTATATTAATATAGGAGGTGGGTTCCCTACTATTTATCCAGATTTAGTACCTCAACCAATTGAAAGCTATTTTCAAGAAATAGAAAATAGTTTGAAAAAAATTAGATTTGAGAAAATGCCAGAAATTTTATGTGAACCTGGAAGGGCTATTGTCGCTGAGAGTGGTTCTACCATTGTAAAAGTAATTTTAAGAAAAAAACAAAAACTTTATATAAATGATGGAACTTATGGATCTCTTTTTGATGCTGGAGTTCCAAACATTGTTTATCCTACAAGACTCATAACTAATGGAAGGATAATTTCAAAAAAATTAACATCATTTGATTTCTATGGTCCAACTTGTGATAGCATGGATTATATGAAAGGACCTTTTTTACTTCCAAACAATATTAAGGAAAATGACTATATTGAGTTAGGGCAACTTGGAGCATATGGTTTAACATTTAGAACCCAATTTAATGGTTTTTTCTCTGATGAAATATATGAAGTTGAAGATAACCCGATAATGTCATTATATAATCAAGAGACAAAAAGTCAGTTTCTTGTTGCATAAATGTCTGAAAAAAAAAATCCAGGTCATAATAGTAAAAAAGAATTTCTTAGTAAACCTATTGAACATATTGACATAACATCTTTCGACTCTAGAAATATTATTTCTTCAATGGAAAAAATGTCGTTTGTTTCTAGAGAAACTGCAAATGCAGCTAAAATTTATAATGAAATGTTAAAAGATCAAGATTGTACAATTTTTCTTACACTGGCTGGATCAACATCGGCTGCTGGATGCATGCATGTTTATAGAGATATGGTTAAATATAATATGGTAGATGCTATTGTTGCTACTGGAGCATCAATAATTGATATGGATTTCTTTGAGGCATTGGGATTTAAACATTATCAAGGTTCACAATTTCAAAATGATACTGAACTAAGGAATAACTATATAGATAGAATTTATGACACGTATATTGATGAAGATGAGCTTCAGATGTGTGATAAGATAATTGGGGAAATAGCAGATAGTTTAGAACCTAGAAGTTATACATCTAGAGAATTTATCCATGAAATGGGAGAGTATTTAAAAAAAAAAGCAAAGAAAAAAGATTCTTTAATAGAGGTTGCTTACGATAACAATGTGCCAATATTTTGTCCAGCCTTTACAGATTCTAGTGCAGGGTTTGGTTTAGTCATGCACCAAGAAAGAAATCCTAAAAAACATATAACAATAGACTCAATAAGAGAGTTCAGAGAGTTAACAGAAATTAAAATTAGATCAAAAGGTTCGGGTCTATTTATGATTGGTGGAGGTGTTCCAAAAAATTTTATTCAGGATACAGTTATATGCGCTGAGTTATTGGGTAAAAATGTTGATATGCATAAATATGCTGTTCAAATTACAGTTGCAGACTCAAGAGATGGAGCATGTAGCAGTTCTACCCTGAAAGAAGCAAGCTCTTGGGGGAAGGTAGATGTTACAAAAGAACAAATGGTTTTTGCAGAAGCAACTAGTGTACTTCCACTAATTGCAAGTGATGCTTATCACAAGGCCGAATGGAAAAAAAGAGAAAGGAAGAACTTTTCAAAAATTTTTGGGTAATAAATTGAATTATTTAGATAATAAAAAAGGTTTTTTGGGAGTTGATAATAGATTCAATTTTAAAGAAAAAGCAATTGTAATCCCTTTTGGATTAGAAAAAACTGTAAGCTATGGTAGCGGTACAAAAAATGGGCCAAAAGAAATAATAAAAGCTTCTCATCAAGTTGAATTATATGATGAGGAACTTAAATGTGAACCATTCAAAAAAATCGGTATCAAAACATTAAAACCTTTTAAAATTAATAAACGGATTGACAAAGCAATAAATCAAATAGGTGAAATAAATAAAAAAATTATAGATAGGAAGCTTTTTCCTATTACTCTTGGGGGTGAACACTCTATTACGCCAGGTTGTATAAAGCCTTTTGTAAAAAAATATAAAAAACTAACACTTTTACATTTTGATGCACATGCGGATTTAAGAGAAAGTTATAATGGTGAAAAATTTTCCCATGCCTCTGCAATAAAAAGGTGTGTAGATCACAAAAATGTATCTGTGGTTTCTTTTGGAATCAGAAATATATCCGCTGAAGAAATCCTTATTTTAAAAAAAAACAAAAAAAGAATTAGTATCTATTGGGCAAAAGATAAAAAAAAATGGGATTTAAATAAATTCAAGAAACAAATTAAAAATAAAGATGTTTATATTACTTTCGACGTTGACGGATTGGACTCGAGTATTATGCCAGCAACCGGCACTCCAGAACCAGGTGGAATATTCTGGGATGAAGCTTTAGAAATTATAAAAATTGCATGCAAGAATTCAAGAATTGTTGGTGCTGATGTTAATGAATTAGCACCAATAAAGGGTTTTAATAGTTATAATTTCTTAGTTGCAAAGCTAGTTTATAAAATTCTATCTTATAAATTTTTACTAAAATAATTTAAATCGGTTTAAAAGTTTTCAATAACATTCTAAATGGCACCAACATCACAAGAGCTACAAATAATTTCACTGCTAAATCTCCAAGAGCTAAAGTAAACCAAGGTACTCCAGTTGCATAAAATGCAATTGAAAAGAACAAGAATGTGTCTAATACTGAACCATTAATTGAAGACGTTAAAGGAGGTATAAACCAATATTTATCTCTTAGTTTATCAAATACATAGACATCTATTCTTTGAGAAACAATAAATGCTATACCAGAACCAATCGCGATTCTAATTGAAATTAAATCTGAAAAATTTGTAGAAAAAAAAAGTGTAAATGAAATTCCGATGAAAAAACCAAAGTAAACAATTTTTTTTGCAATCTCTTTTCCAAAAGATCTATTGGCAAGATCTGTAATTAAAAATGCCATTGGATAAGTAAATGCACCATAAGTCAAAATTTCTGATAGACCATAATATTGGACTGGAAATTGCACAAGATAATTAGAAGCAAGCACGATAACTCCCATAATTGTAGATAACAATAAAATTGTTTTATTCATATTGAGTTATAATATAAAAATTAAGCGCTTTTAGCTAAAAGAATTTTTTTTATTTTTTTAAGTCTTGGAGACAAGTTTTTTTGTTTTGCTGTTATTAAAAATTGATCAAAACTTCCTTTTTTATCTACTGTTCTCATTCCTGCATTTGAAACAGTTAACTTCAATGATTTTTTTAAAGTCTCACTTTTAAATCTTACTTTTTTTAAATTTGGCAAGAATCTTCTTTTGGTTTTATTGTTAGCATGACTAACGTTATGACCTTTAAGAGGTATTTTCCCAGTGAGTTCACATTTTTTAGACATAACAATTTTGAGAGGTATATTTCAGCTAAACTTTTCAGTCAAGTTTATTATTACTTTGATCCAATTATTTCTTCAATATTTTTCACCCCATTTGAAGTTAAAATATCATTCATTTCCTCAGAAATTTTATTCACTATATTGGGACCTTGATAAACCATACCAGTGTATAATTGAATGTAACTTGCACCAGAAATAAACTTTTCATGTGCACTTTTGCCTGAGTCAACTCCCCCTACTCCAATTATCTTAATTTTATTCTCAAACATTTTATAAAATTCATTTATTAATAAATTTGATTTTTCTTCTATAGGTTTTCCTGATAATCCACCTTTTTCGAATTTATTAATATTTTTTAATTTTTCTCTAGTGCCATCTGAAGTATTCGAAATAATTACTAATTTTATATTATTTTTTAAAAGAATATTTCCAATAAAATCTAGGTCTTTAGATGATAAATCTGGAGCAATTTTAACTGCAAAGCTTATTTTAGAATTTATTTTTTTTTTTTCTTCATTTAGAGCGTTTAGTAATTCTTCTAACTCTTTTGGATTATGAAAACTTCTTAAATTTTCAGTGTTTGGTGATGAAATATTTATTGTAATATAATCACTTAAATGATTTAAATTTCTAAAACATTTTAGATAATCCTCAATCCGATTTTTTGTATCTTTATTTGGACCAATATTAATTCCTAATAATCCCTTTGGAGCATTATTATTAATATTCTGTGAAGCTTTTTTTGATCCTACATTATTAAATCCAAGTCTATTTATTAATGCCTCATCTTCTTCTAATCTAAATACTCTTGGTTTGGGATTTCCGAATTGAGATTCTGGCGTAATCGTTCCAACTTCCACAAATCCAAATCCTAACTTGAACAAAGAGTTATAAACCTCTGCATTTTTATCAAATCCAGCTGCTATACCAATAGGATTTGGGATTTCTTTTTCTAGAAAGTTAACTTTTAGACATTCATAATTTTTAACCTTTACTGGAACTAAACTAGTTTTCAAAGCCTTGATGGCTAAATCATGGGCCAATTCAGGATCAAATTTAAAAACTAATGATCGTATTTTTTCAAACATTATTTATTTTCTCTGAGATAAGTTCTCTTGTCTCTTGGATGCCAAAAAAACTTATAAAAAAACCAAGCCTTGGACCATTTTCATCTCCAAAGACAACTTCATAAATCAATTTGAACCAATCTCTTAAGTTATCCTGGTAGCCATTCTCTTTACCAACAGAATAAATTTTTGTTTGTATTTCCTCGGGTAGCATATTGTCATTACAATCTGACAATGTTTTTATTAACGCCTCTAATGCTTTTTTTTCATCAGTATTTGGTTTTTTATATTTTTTATTTTCTTTTATAACTTGGTTAAAAAATTTAATAGAATATTCTACAAGTCTATCAAAAATGGGAAATTTTTCTTCTTTAATACTTGGCTTGTATTTTTTTACAAACTTCCAAAGTAGATCTTTAGAATTTGCGTTACTTGTTTCAACTAAATTTAAAAGCATTGAAAAAGTCATTATCATTTCCTCTTTTGGAACATTTCCATTGTGCACATGCCAAACAGGATTTAAAATTAATTGTTTTTGTTCTTGATTTTTTGATTTATAAATAAAATCTAAATATTCATCAACAGCTTTGGGTACTATTTCTTTGTAAAGTTTTTTAGCTCTTTTAGGATTTTGGTACATGTATAAAGATAAACTTTCTGGTGAAGCAAATTCTAACCATTGATCGATTGTTATACCATTACCTTTGGATTTTGAAATTTTTTCCCCTTTATCATCAAGGAACAATTCGTAAGCAAATCCAGACGGATTTTTCTTACCTAATAAATTTATAATTTTTGTAGAGAGGATTGCGCTTTCAATTAAATCTTTTCCATACATTTCAAAATCTACATCCAGTGCATACCATCTCATTGCCCAATCCACTTTCCATTGAAGTTTACATTCTCCATTTAGAATACTTTTTTCTAATTTTTTGCCATTATTATCAAAAATTATTTTTGAATTAGTGTTGTCAATTTCAATAACTGGTATTTCCAAAACTTTTCCAGTGTCTGGACATATTGGCAAAAAAGGAGAATAAGTTTTTTGTCTTTCTTTTCCTAGTGTTGGAATAATTATATCCATTATTTCTTGATAATTTTGTAAAATTAGTTTTAAAGTTTCATTAAATTCTCCAGATGAGTAAAGATCGGTTGAACTTTTAAAGGTGTAATTAAACCCAAATTGATTTAAAAAGTTTTTTAACATTTCATTATTATGTTCTCCAAAACTATTAAACTTTTTAAATGGATCAGGAACCTTTGTAAGAGGTTTATTTAAATTTTTTTCTAGTAATTCTTTATTTGGCACATTGTCTGGAACTTTTCTTAGTCCATCCATATCATCTGAAAAAGTGATAATTTCTTTTGGTATGTCAGTTAGTTGATTTAGTGCATTAACTACCATCGATGTTCTAGCAACTTCTCCAAAGGTACCTATATGGGGTAAACCGCTTGGCCCATAGCCTGTTTGCAGAATAATTTTATTTTTTTTTTGAATATATTTCTTTCTTTCTTTAAGTATCTTTTTAGCCTCAACAAATGGCCAGGCATTTGTTTTCTCAATTACTGTTTTATCAATAGCTAGTTTCATGTTTTTTGTAGATATTTTAACAGTTTTATTGATTGTTAAAATGTTGAAATTTATTTACCATAAAATAATGTCCATGCAAAATGTACAATTATAAAACTGTTTTTTATACACTTGGTACGCTACAAATTATTTTAGGGGTATTCATGTTAATACCTGTAATAATTCAGCTAATTTATAATGAATTGGACTCAGGATTTGTATCAGCATCAATAATTACTATTATTTTTGGTGTATTATTTTTTTTAACAAACTTGGATCACAATAAAAAAATTGACCTTCCTCAAGCATTTATCCTAACTGCTCTTTCTTGGATATCGATAGCTATTTTTGGGTCTTTGCCATTCATTTTTTCCAATCTTAGTCTAAATTTTACCGATGCATTTTTTGAAAGTATGTCTGGAATTACAACCACAGGCTCAACTATTCTAACAGATCTAGATAATGCTCCAAAAGGTATACTTTTATGGAGAGCAATACTTCAATGGCTTGGAGGGATAGGCATTATACTTATGGCAATAACTTTAATGCCATTAATGAATATAGGTGGTATGCAATTATTTAAAATTTCTTCTAATGATAATGCAGAGAAGATTTTACCGAAATCTAAAGAAGTCTCCTTAAGGCTAATAATTATTTATTCTATGTTAACTTTTACATGTGGATTATTTTATAAAGTTTTTGGCATGAATTATTTTGACAGTTTAACTCATTCTATGACTACAATTGCAACTGGGGGCTTTTCAAATTATAATGACTCTATTGGCCATTTTAACAGTGCCTTAATTGAAATTAATGCAATCATATTCATAATTTTAGGCAGTATTCCTTTTATAGCTTATATAAAATATTTGAATGGAGATAAAAAAATATTTTATAAGGATTCTCAAATTAGTTTTTTTTTAAAAACAATTATTATATCAGTGTTTATAATTTTTATTTTTTTACTTTTAAAAAATATTAATTCTGAAAACTTTTTGTTAAGAGAAGTTATTTTTAACGTAGTTTCAATTTTAACTGGAACTGGATATGTTACTACAAATTATAGTGATTGGGGAAGCTTTCCTCTAATATTTTTTTTAATATTAATGTTTATAGGTGGTTGTGCGGGATCAACAGCCTGTGGACTTAAAATATTCAGGATTCATATTTTATATAAGTTTTTTGTTATGCAGCTAAAAAAATATATTTATCCAAGGGGAGTATTTGTTTTAAAATATGGAGACAGTATTCTTAATGAAAAATTTATTTCTTCAATTATTTCATTTGTATTTCTTTATATTGTAATTTTTTTTATTATAACAACACTTCTTTCGATTAGTGGATTAGATTTTATAACAGCTGTTTCTGGCGCTGCTACATCTATATCAAATGTAGGTCCTGGTTTAGGAGGGATAATCGGCCCTAATGGAAATTTTTCTTTATTGCCTGATTTTTCTAAATGGATTTTATCAATAGGAATGATTTTGGGTAGACTTGAATTGTTTGCTATAATAGTATTACTTATTCCTTCGTTTTGGAAAAGGTAATGATGATAGAAAAAAAACAAAGCTGGTCAGATTCTATATTAGTTTACAAAGATATTAGAATGTTAAGAATTTTGCTTTTAGGAGCAATAAGTGGTTTTCCTTGGGTATTAATAGCAAGTAGTTTGAGTCTTTGGTTAAAAGAAGAAGGTTTGAGCAGATCAACAATTGGTTGGGCAGGTTTAATATTTGCTGTTTATGCTTTTAATTATTTGTGGGCACCAATAATAGATAGAATTCAAGTCCCTTTCTTAACAAAAAAACTAGGCCATAGAAGAGGATGGATAGTTTTAATGCAAATTATAATTTTAATTAGTCTATTAATTTGGAGTTTAATTAATCCAACACAAAATTTAGCATTATTAATTGGTGTAGGATTAGTGATTGCAATTGCTTCAGCTACTCAAGATATAACAGTTGATGCTTTAAGAATTGAACAAATTAATGCAAACGAGGGAAAATCTATGGCTGCTGGAGCTGCTATGGCAGTTGTTGGATGGTGGACTGGATATAAATTAGGTGGAGTCATCGCATTATTTACAGCAGAATTTTTTGAAAAAATGGGAGTTCAAGATTATTGGCAAACAACTTTTTTAGTTCTTGGAGTAGTCGTAATACTCATGAATATAGCTTTGATGTTTGTTCATGAGCCGCTTCAAACTAACAGACAGTCTAAACAAAAAGATACTGACAAAATGATACAAAGTAAGCTTGGTTCGAAAAATCTAATTACAACTTTTATAGCTTATCTAACTGGAACAATCGGTGGACCTATAATAAGTTTTTTCAAAAAAAATGGATTTTCAATTGCTGTTGGTATTTTAGGATTTGTTTTTTTATTTAAAATTGGTGAAGCATTTCTTGGAAGAATGTCTATCGTTTTCTATAAAGAGGTAGGATTTTCTAAAAGTGAAATAGCAATTTACTCTAAAACACTTGGATGGATTACTACAGTGGTTTTTACTTTGCTTGGTGGAATATTTGCTATGAGAGCAGGAACAATTAAAACGATGTTTGTTGCAGGTGGATTCATGGCTGCTACAAACCTTCTTTTTGCAGCACTTGCTTGGACTGGAAAATCAGAATTGTTATTTGCGGTAGCTGTTATTGCTGATGATATATCAGCTGCATTTGCTACAGTTGCTTTTGTTGCATTTATATCCTTATTGGTAGATAGAACTTATACAGCAACTCAATATGCTCTTCTGGCTTCTATCGGCACCGCTGGGCGAACTACCTTAGCATCCTCTTCAGGTGCATTAGTAGATTGGTTGAACGGAGATTGGGGTACATTTTTTATAATAACAACTGTAATGGTTATTCCTTCATTAATTTGTTTATGGTTTATAAGGAACAAAATAAAAATTGGTGCAAAATAAATATTTCTGTAAATCATTAACAATTGATGTATTAGAAAATCCAAATAAAAATTCTAATATTAGTTCACAAATAATTTATGGAGAAGGTTTTAAAATATTATCAAAAAATAAAAAATTTTATAAAGTAAAGAACTTATATGATAATTATATTGGCTTTGTAAATAAAAAAGTAAAATTTAGCAAAAAATTTAATCCAACACATAAAGTTAGAACTCTTAAATCCAAAATATATATTGGTTATGAAAAAAGTAAAAAAAAACCAACTAATAAATTTTTACCATTTGGAAGCAGACTAGTGTTACTTAAAAAAAATAAAAATTTATTTATGTACGAGAAAAATAAATGGATAAAGTTTAATGATATTTGTTCAATTTCTACTAAAGATGTTAATTTTACAAAAATTTTTAAATTGTTTTTAGATTGTCCATATAAGTGGGGTGGAACAACTTTTAGAGGTATCGATTGTTCTGCGCTTGTTCAAAATTATTATAAATTTAACAATAAATTTTTTCCTAGAGACACAATAGACCAGGTGAGAAAAAAAAAAGGATCTAAAATTAAAAAAAAATTAAAAAAAGGTGATATTATTTTTTGGAAAGGACATGTGGCTGTGTGCATTGACTCAAATAAATTAATTCATGCTTATGGACCGAAGAAAAAAGTTATAATTATGCCAATTCAAAAAACGATAAAAAAAATTCAAAATACAGCAAAACTAAAAGTAATAAAATTATTTAAAATTTAGTTTTCTCTTCCAAAGTTTGGTTTACTAATATCTTGTTTTAATGATAAAATTTGTTTTCTAACTTTTTTTGATTTTTTAAGCTTATCGAGTAGTAAGGAGTTCCTCTTTTTATTAATATCAATTTTAAAATTTTTCAAATTTTTAATAAATAAATCAATTATTTTAGACATATTTTTACTATTATTAAAAAACACATCTCTCCACATAATTTCATTGGATGCTGCAATCCTAGAAAAATCTCTTAATCCACCCGCGCTATATTTAATTATATTTTTTTTGTTTGTTTTTTGGAAATCTTGAGATGTTTTTATTAGATTATAAGCAATTAAGTGGGGTAGATGACTAGTAATTGCAAATATTTTATCGTGCTCTTCTTCATTCATAAACAAAATTTTAGATCCTAATTTTTTCCAAAATCTGGATAATTTTTTTTCAAGTAACTTGTTTTTCTTATTTTTTATTAAAATACACCATTTTTTTTTAAATAAATTTTTGCTACCGTATTTAGGTCCACTTGCTTCTGAACCTGAAATCGGATGACTCATTATCCAGTTTAATTTTTTTGATAGTTTTTCCATAATTAGTTTTGCAACATTTGTTCGAGTTGATCCAACATCAGTGATTAAAGTTTTGTGGCTTAAATTTTTATTAAGACTCAAAATTATTTTTTCATATTCGCTCATTGGAGTAGAGATAATTATTAGATCCATTTTGCTTATTTCTTTATCGAGCTTTTTAATTAATATTATTTTTTTATTAATTTTTTTTATTTGTTTTTTGTATTTACTATTTTTTTCAAATACATAAATTGATTTACATAATTTTTGGCTAATCACTCCTCTAAGAATAGAGGACCCAATCATACCACATCCAATGATTAGAATATTTTTAAACATTTTTAAAAATTTTTTTTACAACAGTAAGTAGATACTTGTTTTCTTTGGAATTTCCAATACTTAATCTTAAACAATTTTTAATTTTATACTCCTCCATGCTTCTTATAATAATTCTATTATCTATAAGTCTTTTCATAAATAATTTTGATGAAATTTTACAATTTTTAAAATTTAACAATAAGAAATTACAAGTAACTTCATTTGAAATTATTTTATAATTTTCTAAATTACTTTTAATTTTATTGCCCCAAAAAATATTATGACTTACTGATTTTTTTATGAACTGTTTATCCGAAATAGCTTTTGTTGCACAAAGTTCAGCAAAATAATTTATATTAAATGGAGGTTTAATTTTATAAAGCTCATTAATAATTTTTTTATCTCCATACCCCCAACCAATTCTCAATGAAGCTAGACCATATATCTTAGAAAATGTTCTTAAAACAAAAACATTTTTTGAACTCTTAAATAAATCTAATCCAGAAATATAATCTTTATTCAAATTATATTCATAATATGCATCATCGATAACTAAAAGAATTTTTTTATTTAGTTTCCTTCTCAGTGTTATTAATTCTGACTTTGATAAATAAGTCCCCGTAGGATTATTTGGGTTTGCAATGAATACTATTTTTGTTTTATTCGTTACTTTTTTAAGAATATTTGAAATTGATATTTTAAAGTTATTTTCCTTAGAAAATCTTACTTTCGCGCCAACAATTTTTGAATAAATTCTGTACATTAAAAAACTATACTCGGGCAAAATTACTTCATCATTTTTATTTAAATATAATTGGCAAATCATTTGTATAATTTCATCAGATCCAGAACCGCAAATTATTTTATTGAAATCACAATTATTGTGTTTTGAAATTGCCATTCTAAGTACTTTTGACTTACTATCTGGGTATCTGTTTGTAATTAAATTTTTATTTTTAAAGATTTTTAATACTTTTGGGCTAATTCCCAATGAGGATTCGTTAGCTGACAATTTTATATAATTCGTATTTTTTTTAATTACTGATTTTCCAGGTCTGTAGGCCTCTATATTTATATATTTAAATTTTGGAACTGTCATTTTTTAAGCTTATATAAAAAAAATAAATATTTAACAGGAATATATTTTAATGTTTGACATATAAATTTGTATTTAGTAGTAATTTTGGGCGCTGATTTATCTGAATTGCGAGCGCAATAAAAAAACCGCTAAAAAAGTTTTTTTTCTCACAATTCATAAATCATAAAAAAATTATGACTAAATTTGACAATATAAATAAAATAATTGTGAAAGATCAACTTAAGCTTGATTGTGGTAAGATAATATCTGACTTCCCGATAGCTTATGAAACTTATGGTAAATTAAATTCTAAAAAAGACAATGCTATTTTAGTATTTCATGCATTAACGGGAGATCAGTTTGTAACAGATATAAATCCAATTACAAAAAAAGATGGTTGGTGGAAATATGCAGTTGGACCAGATAAAGCAATTGATACAAATAAATATTTTGTAATTTGTGCAAATGTTCTGGGGGGTTGCATGGGATCATTTGGTCCAAATAGCTTGAATAAAGAAACAGGAAAACCTTATGGGAATGATTTTCCAGTAATTACAATTAACGATATGGTTAATGCTCAATATTTTTTATTAAAACATTTCAAAATAGATAAATTATTTTGTGTAACTGGTGGATCTATGGGTGGAATGCAAGTTTTACAATTTGTAGCTAATTTCCCTGGCGCATCTCATACAGCTGTTCCAATCGCATGTACGTCTAACCATTCTGCACAAAATATTGGATTTAATGAGCTTGGACGACAAGCAATCATGGCAGATGTAAATTGGAAAAGTGGAAAATATGAAGAAACAAATTCTTCTCCAAATAAAGGTTTATCTGTAGCAAGAATGGCTGCTCATATAACTTATTTATCAAAAGATGCCTTACAAGAAAAATTTGGAAGAAAACTTCAAGAGAGAGATGATTTAAAATTCAGTTTTGATGCTGATTTTCAAATTGAAAGTTACTTAAGACATCAAGGTTCAGTTTTTGTAGACAGATTTGATGCGAATAGTTATCTTTATATAACAAGAGCAATGGATTATTTTGATCTAAATAAAAAATACGGGGGGAATCTATCCAAAGCCTTTGAAAATAGTAAGACCAAATTCTTTATAATCTCTTTTACGTCTGACTGGTTATACCCATCATCAGAAAACAGAGAAATAGTTATTGCATTAAATTCTATTGGAGCAGATGTAGGATATGTAGAAATAGAGTCTGATAAGGGGCACGACTCTTTCTTATTAAATGTTCCAGACTTTCTAGAAACATTGAAAAATTTTTTAAACAATTCATATGAAAGATTAAATGAAAAAAGAATTTAAAATTATCGCAAGCCTTGTTAAAAAAGACACTAGGGTTCTTGATGTTGGATGTGGAGATGGAGAACTTATGAGTTTTATATTTAATAATATAAGTCAAGATGTAAGAGGAATTGAGATTTCAAAAAACAATGTTCAAAAATGCATATCAAAAGGATTGACAGTAATTGAAGGTGATGCAGAAAGCGATTTGTTCCAGTTTCCAGACTCTTCTTTCGATTTTGTAGTTCTTAGTCAAACTTTACAGGCATTTTTAAACCCAGAAAAAGTTTTGGATGAATTATTAAGAGTTGGGAAGAAAGCTATAGTAACTATACCTAACTTTGGTCATTGGAAAGTTAGAATTAATCTACTTTTTAAAGGAACAATGCCTGTAACCAAAAGTTTGCCTCATGAATGGTATAACACTCCTAACCTGCATATGTGTACAATCAAGGATTTTTTTGATTTTTGTGATAAAAAAAAAATTAAATTCATTAAATCTCTAGCTCTAAATCAGGAAAGCGTAAAAAATATTTCTAAAATCAATTTGGGTACAAGAAATTTTTTTTCTGATTTAGGAATTTTTCTAATTGAAAAGTAAATGAAAATTAAAGTAATAAAATGTCTAACAGATAATTATTCCTATATAATTTTTGATGAAAAAACATCATTTGCAGCTGTAGTTGATCCAAGCGAAGCAGATCCAATTATCAATCAAATTGAGCAAAATAACTTAGTATTAAAATATATTTTAAATACCCATCATCATTATGATCACGTGGGCGGTAATAAAAAATTGAAAGAAAAATATAATTGTAAAGTAATAGGTTTTGAAAAAGATAAACATAGAATCCCTGATATAGATATTTCTTTAAAAGATAACGAAAAATCGAAAAACGAATTATTTGAATTTGAAGTAAGGCATATCCCAGGTCATACATCGGGGCATATATGTATTTATATCAAACAACTTAATGCTCTATTTACGGGAGACACTTTATTCTCTTTAGGATGTGGACGTATATTTGAAGGAACCTATAAAGAAATGTATGATTCATTAAATGTAATTAAAAAATTTCCACAATATACAAAAATTTATTGTGGTCATGAATATACAAAAAAAAATTCTGATTTTTGTTTAACCATTGATAAAAAAAATCCTAATCTCATTCAAAAAATTGATGAAATCAAAAGAAATTTAAAAAATGGAACTCCAACAGTTCCCTCTACCCTACATGATGAACTTAAATGTAATATTTTTTTAAGGTCAGATAATGCAGATATTCAAAAACAATTAGGTATAAATTCAGGTAATCCAATTGAAACCTTTACAAAATTGAGAGATTTAAAGGATAATTTTTAAGTTATATATCTTGACTATATAAGTTCTAGATCTATATTGCTGAAAAAATTTAATTATGACTTTTGCAGTAATTCAAACGGGTGGAAAACAATATAAAGTAAAGGCTAGTGATATCCTTAAAATTGAAAGATTAAAGGATGTAAAGGATAAAATCGAATTCAACGACGTTTTAGCTTATGGAGATGACAATAGTCTTGAGGTTGGTGCACCTTTCATTAAAGGTGCTAAAGTGGAAGCTCAACTTGTTAAAAATGGTAAAAACAGAACAGTTCTTGTTTTTAAAAAAAGAAGAAGAAAAAACTCAAGAAGAAAAAACGGACATAGACAACAATATTCATTAATAAAAATAAATAAAATATTCAATAAAGATGGTGGTGTATTTGCTGAAGCATCAAAAGAAATAAAGGTGGAAGTAAAGTAAATTATGGCAACAAAAAAAGCAGGTGGATCGTCTCGTAATGGAAGAGATAGTGCTGGTAGAAGGCTAGGAGTTAAAAAATATGGTGGCCAGTTTGTAAACCCTGGAAATATTATTGTAAGACAAAGAGGAACTAAAATTTTTCCTGGAGAGCACGTTGGAATGGGTAAAGACCATTCAATTTTCTCTTTAATAAAAGGAAAAGTTGAGTTTAAAAAATCTAAATCAGACAGAACTTTCGTTTCTGTAAAACCCAATTAATTTACTTACAACTAAATTCTAGTAAAAAGGTTGTATTATGAAATTCCTAGATCAGGTAAAGGTATTTATTAAAGCAGGCAATGGTGGCTCTGGTTCTCCTAGTTTTAGACGAGAAAAATTTATAGAATTTGGAGGACCGGACGGAGGAGATGGTGGCAAGGGTGGATCTGTCATATTTAAATCAGAGAGAAATTTAAACACTCTTATTGATTACAGATATCAACAACATTTCAAGGCAAAAAGAGGTGAGGATGGGAAAGGACAAAATCGAACTGGACGAAGTGGAAAAGACCTTTTTTTAAAAGTGCCCATAGGAACACAAGTTTTTGAAGAAGATAATAAAACATTAGTATTTGATTTTAAAAAAGAACATCAGGAGTATGTTGCTGCAATAGGCGGAAAGGGTGGTTTAGGAAATACAAGATTTAAATCCTCAACGAATAGGGCTCCAAGAAAATTTACCAAAGGTACAAAAGGTGAAGAGTTTTGGATGTGGTTACAGTTGAAAACAATTGCAGATATAGGAATAATTGGTTTACCAAATGCAGGAAAGTCAACTCTTCTTTCTAATATAACAAGTGCAAATCCAAAAATTGCAAACTATAAATTTACCACTCTAAACCCAAATTTAGGAGTAGCTGTTTATGACGATAAAGAAATAACATTAGCAGATATTCCTGGATTAATTGAAGGCGCACATGAAGGTATTGGCTTAGGAATCAAATTTCTTAAACATATCGAAAGGTGTAAAATTTTATTACATATGATAGATGTCACAGAAGAAGACTTGGTCATATCTTATAAACAAATTAGAAATGAATTGAAAAAATACAGTAATGATTTAGTTAAAAAAACAGAGATTATTGTATTTAATAAAATAGATTTAATTGAGAAAGATGAATTAAAAGAAAAAATAAAATTTTTTGAAAAAAAAATTAAGAAAAAGGTTAGTATATTGTCTAATACAGATAAAAAACTAATTTCAAAAATTAAATCAAGCTTATTAAAACATGTATTTAAATAACTCTAAACAAATAGTAATAAAAATTGGTTCATCTCTATTAATTGATGACAAAAAAAATGTAAGGAAAAAGTGGTTATTAGATTTTGCAAAGGATATTAAAAAATTAATTAAAGATAAAAAAAGAATAATTATTGTTAGCTCTGGTGCTATAGCCTTGGGATGTAAAAAACTTAATATCAACAAAAAAAATTTAAAAATTGATAAAAGTCAAGCTGTTGCATCTATTGGTCAAATTGAACTTATGAATCTTTTTAAAGAAATGTTTAAAAAATCAAAATTAAGCCTTTCTCAAATTCTTTTAACACTCGAAGATACAGAAATAAGAAGAAGGGCAATAAATGCAAAACGTACGTTTGATAATTTATTTGATCTTGGGTTTATACCCTTGGTTAATGAAAATGATAGTATCGCTACCTCCGAAATAAAATATGGTGACAATGACAGATTAGCTTCCCGTGTTGCTCAAATTTCAGGCTCAGATTGTTTAATACTGTTATCAGATGTTGATGGTTTGTTTGATAAAAATCCAAAAATAAATAAAAATGCAAAACTAATCAACAAAGTAAAAGAAATAAACAGTAATATAAAAAACTATATTTCAAAAAATATTAGTGAACATGGAACCGGCGGCATGAAGACGAAAATAGAAGCTGCAAAAATCTGTCAAATATCTGGTTGTTATATGTCTATTGCAAATGGATTAATAAATAGACCTATAAAAAATATAATCGAAAAGAATAACTGTACTTGGTTTTTACCAAAAGTTTCGAAATTAGATGCTAGAAAAAAATGGATAATTAGTTCAATTGCTCCAAAAGGAGAATTGATTATCGACGAAGGCGCTATTCAAGCTTTAAAAAAGGGTAAAAGTCTTCTTGCTGCAGGAATTAAAAGTATAAATGGTAAGTTTAATAAAGGGGATCATATTAAAATTTTAGATAAGAATATGAATGAATATGCAAGAGGACTTAGTTCGTTTAACTCTGAAGAAATTTTAAGAATTAAAGGTCACCATTCAAGTGAAATAAGTGAAATTTTGGGATATGTATCTAAGTCTGAAGTTATTCATAAAGATGATATGGTAGAAATGTGATATGACATTAAATCTTCAAAAAATAACAAGAAAATCTAGAGTAGCTTTTGATAGTAAAGTTGATCCAATAGAAAAAAATAGAGTATTAAAAAAATTTGCAAGCCTATTACAAAAAAATAAAAAAAAAATTATAAAAGAAAATAATAAAGATATAAAATTTGCTAAAAAAAAAAAAATAAAAGACAATTTAATTAAAAGACTAGAGATAGATGATAAGAAAATAAATTATATTATTAAATCAATAAATCAAATTATAAAAATAAAAGATCCAACAAATAGAATTCTAGAAAAATGGAAAAGACCAAATGGACTAATTATAAAAAAAGTTACAGTTCCAATTGGAGTAATTGCTGTAATATATGAGAGTAGGCCAAATGTAACTTCAGATATTGCATGTCTTTGTTTTAAATCAGGAAATTCTGTTATTTTAAGAGGTGGATCTGAAGCATTTAATACTAATAAAATAATTTCAAATTTATTTAGAATATCTTTAAAAAATTGTGGAGTTGATCAAAACTATGTTCAATTCATTTCCTCAAAAAATAGAAATATAGTAGATAAATTACTATCAAAAATGAAAGGTTATATTGATTTAATAGTTCCAAGGGGAGGTAAATCTTTAGTAAAAAAAGTAGATGAATTATCTACAGTTCCATACATAGGACATTTAGAAGGAATTTGTCATACTTTTATAGATAAAAAAGCAAAAATGAAAATGGCCATAAAGGTTTTAGAAAATGCAAAAATGAGAAACACAAGTATATGCGGAGCAACTGAAACAGTATTATTTCACGAAAGAATCGCTAAAAAATTTATTAATCCTGTTTTAAAAAATTTAAAAAAAAAAGGTTGTAATGTTTTTGGGGACAAAACCATAAAAAAAATATTTGACGGAAAAACTAAATTAGCAAATAACAAAAATTGGTCTACAGAATACTTGTCATCGAACATCTCTGCAAAAGTAGTCAAAAATTTAAATGAGGCTGTTAAACATATTAATCAATTTGGAACTATGCATACTGATGCTATCATTACGGATGATAAAAAAGCAGCAGACTATTTTTTAAAAAATATCAAAAGCTCAATAGGAATTCATAATTCTTCTACTCAATTTGCTGACGGTGGAGAGTTTGGCTTTGGAGCAGAGGTTGGTATATCAACAAATAATTTACCACCAAGAGGGCCTGTAGGCTTAGGTCAACTTGTAAGTTATAAATATGAAGTTTACGGTAAAGGTCAAATAAGAAAATAAATTGATTAGAAAAAAAAAAAAAATTGGAATTCTGGGTGGAACTTTTGATCCTTCTCATTTAGGTCATTTAAAAATATCGAAAGAAGCAAAAAAAAAATTTAAATTAGTAAAAATAATTTGGGCAATAACTAGGAAAAACCCTTTTAAAAAAATAAGTAATACAAAAATTCAAGAAAGAATAAAAGCATCTAAAAAATTCACTAAAAAATATAAATTTATTCAAGTTAATTATTTTGAGAAATATACTAAATCAAATAAAACATATGATCTTATAAATTATTTAAAAAAGAAACTTGTAAATACAGAATTATATTTAATCCTAGGTGCTGATAATCTAGTAACTTTTCATAAATGGAAAAAATGGAAAGATATTTCCAAAATGTGCAATATAATTGTTTTTAATAGATACCCTTATAAATCTAAAGCTTTGAAATCATTAGCTTTTAAACAAATAGATAAACAAAAACTTAAATTTATTCATTTTAAAAAAGTCAATATTTCATCTTCTCAATTAAGAAAAATTTGATACTGTATTTATATTTAATGTATAAATCTTTAGACTTAAAAGATAAAATTATCAAAAAATTAGATTCCAATAAAGCTCTTAATATCATTTCTATAGATCTAGAAGGTAAATCATCAATTGCTGACTATATGATAATTGCTAGTGGTACATCATCCAGACATATACAAGCTCTATCAGAACAAGTTTATGAAGAGTTAAAAAATAATGGTATCAACAATTGCAAAATTGAAGGAAAAGACTCTACAGATTGGAAGTTAGTGGATGGTATAGATTTAGTTATTCACATTTTTAATCCTGAAAAAAGAAAATTTTATGAGCTAGAAAAAATGTGGTCTGAGTTAATTCCAAAAGAAAGAGTGATAATATGAAAAAAATAACATCTATATTTTTTTTTTTAATATTCACTTTGTTTGATTACAAAATTTTATTAGCAAACGAGCCGAACATTTATGAAAAGATTGATATATTCAGTGAAGTCTTACAAAAAATAAATAGAGAGTATGTAGATGATGTAAATCAAAGTGATGCGATGGATGCTGCAATTAACGGAGTATTACAATCATTAGATCCATATTCCTCGTACATGTCCCCTCAAATGCTTCAGGAAATGCAAACAGAAACTAAAGGTGAGTTTGGTGGTTTAGGTATTGAAGTTGGTATGGAAGCAGGAGTGGTAAAAGTAATTTCTCCAATAGATGGTTCTCCTGCAGAAGCAGTTGGGGTTAAGGCTGGTGACTACATTGTTAAAATTGATGGAACACAAGTTCAGGGAAAAACTTTATCTGAAGCTGTTGACTTAATGAGAGGTCCAGTCGGTAGCAAAATTGAAATTACAGTAAGAAGAATTGGTGTTAGAAAAGCTTTAACTTTTAATATTATTCGCGATATCATTGAAATCAAATCAGTTAAATCAAAAGTACTAAAGGATAATATAGGATATGTAAGATTAACATCTTTTAACGATAACAGCTCAAATCAACTTAAAGACATCGTTAAAGATTTCAAAAAAAATAAAAATATAAATAAATATATTTTAGATTTACGAAATAATCCTGGAGGACTTTTAACTCAAGCAATTAGAATTACAGATTTTTTCTTAGATAATGGTGAAATAGTTTCTACAAAAAGTAAAAAAAAATCAGATAATCGCAAATGGTTTGCAAAAAAAGGTGATTTGATTAATGGAGATACTTTGATAGTCCTTATAAATTATGGTTCTGCGTCAGCATCTGAAATAGTTGCGGGTGCTTTAAAAGATCATAAAAGAGCAATCATACTTGGAGAAAATTCTTATGGTAAAGGATCAGTTCAATCAATTATTCCTCTAAAAAACAATGGAGCAATTAGATTAACAGTATCAAAGTATTATCTACCATCAGGGGACTCGATTTCTGAGGTTGGTGTTAGTCCAGATATTTTTGTAACTGAAGCTTCAGATGAATTTAGAATTGATACTGACACTGATAACCAATTAGAGTTTGCATTAAAATTACTCAATGGATAAAAAATTAAGTAATTTGCCACTTAGAAGAGGTGTTGGAGTGGCGTTATTAAATAAAGATAATCAATTATTTGTTGCAAGAAGAATTGATAATCCAAATGATTTTTGGCAAATGCCTCAGGGTGGAATAGATAAAGGAGAAAATTCTTTAGAGGCTGCTTACAGAGAATTAGATGAAGAGACAAGTATAAAAAATGTAGAATTAATTCATGAAGTCGAAGAAGAAATAAGTTATAATTTACCAGACAACTTGCTGGGTATTATCTGGAAAGGAAAATTTAAAGGGCAAACTCAAAAATGGTATATTATGAGATTTTTAGGCGAAGATAATGAAATAAATTTAAACACTAAATATCCTGAATTCTTGGAATGGAAATGGATTAATTATGAAAATATTACAGATAAAGTGGTCGAATTTAAATTACATGTATATGAAAAAATCAAAAAAGAATTAAAAAAACTAATTTAGACTTAAAGATTTTAATACCTCAACTTTCTGCGAGATTATAAATCTTTTTTGATCATCAAGTTTTTCATCTGAAAGTTCTTTTTCTGCTTCTTTAATCATGTCTTGAATTTTAGATGCTTCAGAGTTTTTAATATCAAAAATATTACTGGTTAATATGGAAAGAGTATTATCTTTAAATTCTACTATTCCATCATCTACATAAAAATTATTTTCTTCATTGTTTGAGCTAATTTTTATAATTCCTGGTTTTAAAAAAGAAATTACTGAAATATGATCTTTTAAAATTCCCATTTCACCTTCAAAAGCCGGTATAACTACTTCTGTGACATCATCTTTTTTTAAGAAGGAATTTTCAGGACTAACAATTTCTAAATTAAACTGTTCGCTCATTATGCAGCAGCTTCTTTTGCCATTTTTTCTGCCTTTTCAACTGCTTCCTCTATTGTTCCAACCATATAAAAAGCAGCTTCTGGTAAATGATCATATTCACCTTTGCAAATAGCATCAAATCCTTTGATTGTAGACTCTAGATCCACTAATTTTCCTGGTGAACCAGTAAACACCTCAGCAACAAAGAATGGTTGAGATAAAAATCTTTGAATTTTTCTAGCTCTTGCAACAGTAAGCTTATCGTCTTCAGATAATTCATCCATACCTAAAATTGCAATAATATCTTGTAATGATTTATAAGTTTGTAGAACCTTTTGAACTTCTCTTGCTACTCTATAGTGCTCATCTCCAACAATTCTAGGATCTAAAATTCTAGAAGTTGAGTCTAAAGGATCTACAGCAGGATAAATTCCAATCTCAGCAATTTGTCTAGATAGTACAGTCGTTGCATCTAAGTGTGCAAAAGATGTTGCTGGAGCTGGGTCTGTTAAATCGTCTGCAGGGACATATATGGCCTGCACTGAAGTAATTGAACCTTTATTTGTTGTTGTAATTCTCTCTTGTAAATTACCCATATCAGTTGCGAGTGTAGGCTGATAACCAACAGCAGATGGAATTCTTCCTAAAAGAGCTGACACTTCTGAGCCTGCTTGAGTGAATCTAAAAATATTATCAACAAAGAAAAGTACGTCTTGACCTTCTTGGTCTCTAAAATACTCTGCAACTGTTAATCCCGTTAAAGCAACCCTTGCTCTTGTTCTTTCACCTACGCCGGCAAATACCGAAAAGCCACCATGTGCTTTTGCAACGTTATTAATTAATTCCATAATAAGAACTGTTTTACCTACACCAGCTCCTCCAAATAATCCAATTTTTCCCCCTTTGGCATAAGGAGCTAGAAGATCGATAACTTTAATTCCAGTTACAAGAACTTCTGTTTCAGTTGACTGATCATTAAATTCTGGGGCAGCTCTGTGAATAGGCCATTTTTCAGATGACTTAACATCACCCTTTTCATCAATTGGTTCTCCAATAACATTTATAATTCTACCAAGCGTTTCAGGACCCACTGGAACTTTTATCGGGGCACCTGTGTCAGTAACCTCGTCACCTCTTTTTAGACCTTCCGTTGCATCCATTGCAATTGTTCTCACGCTAGACTCGCCTAAGTGCTGAGCAACTTCTAAAACAAGTCTATTGCCGCCATTGTTACACTCTAGTGCAGTTAAAATTTCTGGTAGTTCTCCGTCAAATTTTACGTCTACTACCGCTCCAATAATTTGTGTTATTTTTCCTTTTCTCATAATTATAAACTTTCTGCTCCTGATATAATTTCAATTAGTTCTTTTGTAATTGCTGCTTGACGACTTCTATTATATTCAATAGTCAGTTTGTCAACCATTTCACCTGCGTTTCTAGTTGCATTATCCATTGCGCTCATTCTTGAGCCTTGTTCGCTAGCTGAATTTTCTAACATAGCTTTAAAAATCTGGGTTGAAATATTTTTAGGTAATAAATTTCCTAAGATTTCATCTTCATCAGGTTCAAATTCATAACTTTCATCTGATTTATTTATTTCATCTTCTGTCATTTTTAAAGGTATTATTTGTTGTTCTTGAGGTATTTGAGTTATAACATTTTTAAATTGGTTATAAAAAATAGTACACACATCAAATTCTTTATTTTCAAATTTTTCAATAATGATTTTTCCTACTTTGTTGGCTTCAAAATAGTTTGCATTTTTAGACTCTTTAAATGAAATATTTTCAATTATACTATCTTTATAAACTCTTTTAAGCTGGTCATATCCCTTAGAGCCTACAGTTATGATTTTTAAAGTTTTTCCATTATCAGATAATTTTTTAAAATATGATTTTGCTTTTTTAATTATATTTGAGTTAAATCCTCCACAAAGTCCTCTGTCCGCAGTCATTACAACACATAAATGAACCTTATCTTCACCTGTGCCGGTCAGTAATTTTGGAGCATTTTCTTTATCCGACAAACCACTAGAAAGGTTAAGAATTATATTATTCATTTTTTCAGAATAAGGTCTTCCTCTTTCGGCGCTCTCTTGTGCTCTTCTAAGCTTTGCTGCAGCAACCATTTTCATAGCCTTTGTAATTTTTTGTGTAGACTTAACGCTGGATATTCTTTTTTTTAAATCGTCTAAACTTGCCATTTTTTATTAATTAAAGTTTTTTTTAAGTTCAATAATCAATTCCGTTAATGCTTTTTCGCTATCTTCCTCTAATTTACCTGAAGCATTAATTGAATTAATTATTTCTGGTTTTTCTGATTTACACTTTTCGATAATTTTAGACTCAAAATTCGCTATATCTTTTTGCTCAATATCGTCTAGATGACCTCTTACACCGCAGAAAACTGAAATCACCTGTTCAGCAACTGTCATTGGTGAATATTGTCTTTGTTTAAGAAGTTCTGTTAATTTTGAACCTCTATTTAATAGTTTTTGAGTAGATGCATCTAAATCTGAACCAAACTGCGCAAACGCAGCCATCTCTCTGTATTGGGCTAGCTCAAGTTTCATTGAACCTGAAACTTTTTTCATTGCTTTAGTTTGTGCTGAAGATCCAACTCTTGATACTGATAAACCGACGTTAATAGCAGGTCGAATTCCTTGGTTAAAAAGTTCAGTTTCTAAAAATATCTGACCATCAGTAATTGAAATTACGTTTGTTGGAATAAAAGCAGAAACGTCTCCTCCTTGAGTTTCAATGATTGGAAGCGCTGTAAGTGACCCGCCACCGTGTTCATCGCTCAATTTTGCAGCTCTTTCAAGTAATCTGCTGTGAAGATAAAAAACGTCTCCAGGGTACGCTTCTCTTCCTGGTGGTCTTCTTAGTAATAATGACATTTGTCTATACGCAACAGCTTGTTTTGAAAGGTCATCATAGATTATAAGAGCGTGCATTCCATTATCTCTAAAATACTCTCCCATAGCACAACCTGTATATGGAGCTAAAAACTGAAGAGGGGCAGCGTCTGATGCAGTTGCAGCAACAATTGTTGTATATTCCATCGCTCCAGCTTCTTGTAAGGTTTTTTCTATTTGTCTTACTGTTGATCTTTTCTGACCTATTGCAACATATACACAATATAATTTTTGTTTTTCATCGCCTGATTCATTTATTTTTTTTTGATTAATGATTGCATCAATTGCAACCGCTGTTTTTCCAGTTTGTCTATCTCCAATAATCAATTCCCTTTGACCTCTTCCAATAGGAACTAGACTGTCAATTGATTTCAATCCTGTTTGCATTGGTTCACTTACTGATTTTCTTGGAATGATTCCTGGTGCTTTAATTTCTACTCTGCTTTTTTTTATTCCTTTATCTAAAGCTCCTTTGCCATCTATAGGATTTCCCAATCCATCAACTACTCTTCCTAATAATTCTTTTCCAACAGGAGTATCAACAATTGCTCCAGTTCTTTTTACTGTGTCTCCTTCTTTTACAGCTCTATCATCTCCAAATATTACAACACCAACGTTGTCACTTTCCAAGTTTAGAGCCATTCCTTTAGATCCATCAGAAAATTCTACCATCTCTCCAGCTTGAACATTGTTCAATCCGTATATCCTTGCAATACCATCACCTACTGATAGTACTTGTCCAACCTCCGATACTTCTGCTTTGTCTCCAAAGTTTTTTATCTGTTCTTTTAATATCTTTGTAACTTCTGAAGGATTTATTTCCATTTATGCCTCTACCATTTTTGTTTCTAGTTGTTTTAATTTACTCTTTATAGATGTGTCAATCATAGTGCTTTCAACTTTTATGATTAAACCACCTATTAAACTTGGATCATATTTATAGTTTAATTTTATATTTGCTCCAAAATTAGATGCTAATTCATCTTTTATTTTTAATATTTCTGTTTCATTTAATTCTTTAGATGATGAAAGATCTGCTTTTATTTCACCTCTATTCTTTGAACAAGTATCGATAAAGTCCTCAATTATTTTCTCTATATAAAAGAGTCGTCTTTTTGTAATTACAAAGTTTAAAAATGTTTTTAATAACTTATTTAAATTTAATTTGTCTGAAATTAAATCAAAGGCAGCTGCTTGTTGTTCAATTTTGTTTGTTGGATTTTTTATAAAGTTTTTAACTTCCTCATTTTTTGAAACTAATTTAAGGATAGCTAAAGCCTGGTCCTCTATCTCACTTAATGAGCCAGCTTCATTTCCAAGCTCATATAATGCTTGCGAATAACTATTTGTGCTTGCAAATGTTACCTTTTTGTCAGTCAATGTGTTCCTTATTTTCTTAAGAATTATTTAAAATTTGCCGATTAAATACCATACGAAATTATTCTGTTCAAGTTACAGAATCTAAAAAAAGGTTTATTTTATAGGGCTAATTGAAGCTAATTGGGTCAACATCAACTATTAGTTTTATTCCACTTGCAGACTTGTGGATCTTTAGAATTTCAGACAATTTTTTTTG